>JAGWOU010000097.1 GCA_028870815.1 Rhodospirillales bacterium
ATGACAGCGCCGTTGCGGCGCTGGACCACGACCAGGCGCAGCTTGCGACCGACCAGGCACAGGCCAGCCGCTATAAGCCGCTGGCCGCGGCTCAGGCCGTCAGCCAGCAGGTTTACGATAATGCCATCGCCACGGTGAAGGAGGATGAGGCCAATATCGCCTCCGCCAAAGCCAATATCGAGAGCGCGGGCATCAATCTGCAATACACCAAGATGTATTCGCCGATCTCTGGCACCATCGGCGCCTCGTCGGTTACGCCGGGCGCGCTGGTCACGGCGGACCAGACCACGGCGCTGGCCACTGTCACGCAGCTCAACCCCATTTATGTGGACCTGAACGAATCCTCGACAACCTGGCTGCGCTTGAAGCAGGAGGCGGATTCCGGCCAGCTGCAAACAGCCGCCGATGGCTCAGCTAAGGTGACGCTGACGCTGGAGGATGGCAGCACCTACAGCCTGCCCGGCAAGCTGCAGTTCTCCGAGGTGAACGTGGACCAAAGCACCGGCACGGTGCTGGTGCGCGCGCTGTTCCCCAATCCGCAGCATCTGCTGCTGCCGGGCATGTATGTGCATGCCGAGTTGCAGGAGGGCGTGAACAAAGACGGTATTCTGGTGCCCCAGCAGGCGGTTTCCCACAACACCCATGGCGACGCCACGGTGCTTCTGATCAACAGCAAGAATGTTGTCTCTGGAAAAATCATCCAGACCAGCGGCAATGTCGGCAATGATTGGGTGGTGACCGGTGGCCTGAAACCGGGCGACCGTGTCATCGTCGACGGGTTGCAGAACGCGACCGACGGCGCGACCGTCTCCCCGGTCGACGAAACCGCGAAATTCGAATCCAACCCCGCCTCCTGAGCGAAGGGCTGCAACTCCGCCATGTCACGTTTTTTCATCGACCGGCCGATCTTCGCCTGGGTGCTGGCCCTGGTTGTCATGCTGGCCGGCGCCATCGAGGTGCTTCAGCTTCCGATCGCGCAATATCCAGAAATCGCCCCGCCTGCGGTCAGTATCCAGGCCACCTATGCCGGCGCCTCGGCGCAGACTGTCGCCAACACCGTGGTCAGGCCGATCCTGCAAGAGATGTCCGGTCTGGACGGGCTCGAATATATCGACTCAACGGCTGAATCCACCGGCACCGTCACGATCACGCTGACCTTCAAGCAAGGCACCAACCCCAATATTGCCCAGGTGCAGGTGCAGAATAAGCTGCAGCTCGCCGAAGCCAACCTGCCAACCGAGGTCACACAGGCCGGTATTAACGTCCAGAAGGCCGAAAAGAACTTTATGCTGTTCTTCGCCCTGGTTTCGACCAATGGCGCGATGACCCGGTATGACATTGCGGATTACATCGCCTCGAATATCGAGGACCCGATCACGCGCGTGCCCGGCGTGGGGGATTATCAGCTATTCGGCTCTGAATATGCGATGCGCATCTGGTTGAACCCGGATGAGCTGTACAAATACGGCCTTACGGTGTCGGACGTTGTCTCCGCCCTTAAAGATCAGAATATCCAGGTACCTTCGGGTGAGTTGGGCGGCCTGCCGGCCGTGAAGGGCCAGCGCCTGGACGCGCTGATCACCGGGCCTAGCGAATTCACCACGCCCAGCCAGTTTGAGAATGTTTTGCTGAAAGTTGAGCCAAGCGGAGCCCAGGTTCGCCTGAAGGATGTCGCGCGGGTGGAACTTGGGCCGCAAAGCTATGCCATCGATAGTCTTTTCAACGGTATGCCCGCCAGCGCCATGGGCCTCAAGCTCACCCCTGGAGCAAACCAGCTGGATACGGAAAAGGCCGTGAAGGCGGAGCTGAAAGTACTGACGCAGCATCTGCCGGCCGGGCTTAAGCTCGTCTATCCGTACGATACCGCACCTTATATCGTGCTGTCCCTGCGTGAGGTGGTGCAGACTCTGCTGGAAGCCATCGCGCTGGTGTTCCTGGTCATGCTGCTGTTTCTGCAGAACATCCGCGCCACGCTGGTGCCCACCATCGCCGTGCCGATTGTGCTTCTGGGTACGTTCGCGGTGCTCGCGGCGCTTGGATACAGCATCAACACGCTCACCATGCTGGCGATGGTTCTGGCCGTCGGGCTATTGGTGGACGATGCCATCGTCGTGGTCGAGAATGTCGACCGTCTGATGCATGAGCGCGGTCTGCGGCCCAAGGAGGCCGCGCGCCAGTCGATGGACGAAATTTCCGGCGCGCTGATCGGCATTGCGCTGGTGCTGGCGGCGGTGTTTCTGCCGATGGCGTTTTTTGGCGGTTCCACCGGCGTTATTTACAGGCAGTTCTCCATCACCATCGTCTCGGCCATGGTGCTGTCGATCCTGACGGCGCTGATTTTCACCCCCTCGCTCTGCGGCTCCCTGTTGCGCCCGCCCAAGGAAGGTGCCGGCACGCATGGCTTCGCCGGCTGGTTCAACCGTGGCTTCAACCGTAGCCGCGCCGGGTATCTTGGTGGCGTGCGCAGGCTGACCCGGCGCAGCCGCCTGACCATGGTGGGCTTCGTCTGCATCGCCATTCTCACGGTGTTCCTGTTTACGCGCTTGCCGATCGGCTTTCTGCCGAATGAGGACCAGGGCCTGCTGATCGGGCAGATCAGTTTGCCCACCGGCGCCACGGCGGAGCAGACCCAGGCACTAAACGCCGAGGTGCGCAAATACATCTTCAAGACCGAGGGCAACAACGTAAAATCGATTTATACGGCCTCTGGCTTCAGTTTTGCCGGGCAGGCGCAGAATCAGGGCTTCCTGGTGATGCTGATGAAGCCCTGGGCGGACCGGCCCGCGGCCTCGCAGAATGTTGCCGCCGTCGCGCAGCGCGTGATGGGGCATTTTGCCGGCAACCGCGCGGGGCAGGTGTTCATTGTGCAGCCGCCGCCGGTGCTGGAGCTTGGCAATGCCACCGGCTTCGACATGGAGCTGATGAATTCCGGCAATATCAGCAGCCAGGATTTTTTCGAGGCGCGCGCCAAGTTTCTGCAACTCGCGGCGAAAGACAAGCTGTAGGCGTCGGTCCGCCCCAACGGGTTGAGCGAGGCGCCGCAATACGTGCTGGATGTGGACAGGGAAAAAGCCTCCGCCCTGGGCGTTTCCATCGCGGATATCAACACCACGATCCAGGCTGCGCTGGCCTCGGAATTTGTGGATCAGTTTATCCGCGATGGCCGCGTGAAGGATGTCTATATCCAAGGTGACCCAGACGCGCGCATGCAGCCGAGCGACCTGGACAAATGGTATGTCCGCAACAGCGCGGGCGGCATGGTGCCGTTCAGCGCCTTTGTGAGCGGGCATTGGACTGTCGGCCCCCAATCCGTCGAGATTTACAACGGCGACGAGGCTTACGAGATTCTTGGCCAGCCGGCGCCCGGTGTCAGCAGCGGCGCGGCGATGAAGGAGGTTCAGAAGATCGCGGCGCAGATGCCGCAGGGCGTCACCATGCAATGGACGGGGCTTTCCTACGAACAGGTTGCCGCCGGATCGCAGACGACAGCGCTTTACGTCGTCTCCGTGGTGTTCATCCTGCTCTGCCTCGCGGCTCTCTATGAAAGCTGGTCCATTCCCGCGGCGGTGATGCTGGTGGTGCCGCTTGGCATTATCGGCGCGGTGCTGGCCAATCTGCTGCGTGGCATCGACAACGATGTGTATTTCCAGATCGGCTTGCTGACGACGATGGGTCTGGCGGTGAAAAACGCCATCCTGATCGTGGAATTTGCCCGTAACTTCTATGAGCAAGGCGAAAGCCTGGTGGAAGCGGCGCTGCACGCGGCGCAGGAGCGGTTGCGGCCGATCCTGATGACCTCCATCGCCTTCATCTTCGGCACCTTCCCGCTGGCCATTGCCAGCGGCGCCGGGGCCGGGGCGCGTGTTGCCATCGGCACGGCGGTGGTGGGCGGCATGGTCACTGCCACGGTGCTCGCCATCTTCTTTGTGCCGGTATTCTTCGTCACTGTGCTCACCTTCGCGAAAGTGAAGCGCAGACGGGAAAGGCAGGAGGCCGAGGAAGCGCTTGCGGCCCAGCAGGGAGGCAACGGCCATGCGTAAAATAAAGATGGCCTCCACGCTGATGCTCGGCCTGCTCGCCGGGTGCAGCTTCATCCCGGCCTATCACCGCCCGGTGCTGCCGGTGCTCAACCAATATCCGGTTTCCGGCGGCACCGGCCCGGCGGCGGCGGATATCGGCTGGAAGCAGTTCTTCACAGACCCTGCCTTGCAACAGCTCATTTCGCTGTCATTGGCCAATAACCGCAGCCTGCGGCAGACGGTGCTGACCGTGCAGCAAGCCCAGGCGCAATTCAGGGTGGACCGCGCCAGCCTGTTCCCCAGCATCGAGGGCAATGCCTATGCGCAGGTCGATCACATTCCTGGCAATTTGACTTCGGCTGGGCAACCGGTGACGTCTCACGAATACAGCATCGGAGCGCAAGCGGTTTCGTGGGAGCTGGATCTGTTCGGCAAAATCCGTTCCCAGGCGGAGTCCGCGCATCAGACTTATCTGAGCGATAAGGACACCGCGATCGGCGCGCAGATCTCGCTGGTCGCGCAGGTGGCGTCTGAATATTATACCTGGCTGGCGGACCGGGAATCACTTGAGATCGCGCAGGATACGGCGCGGGCGGATCAGAAATCCCTCCAGCTCACCCAACTTGAACTCACCCACGGCACCACCACAGGTATCGCTGTGGCGCAAGCGGAAACGGCCTACGACACCGCCGCCTCGGATGTCGGCCAGTTCCAGCGCCAGGTGGCGCAGGATATGGACGAGCTGGTGCTGCTGGTGGGCGCGCCCATCCCGTCCGCTCTGGCCCAGCAGATGAACACGGTGAACGGGCTTTCCGCCGAAACCCCGCTGCCGGAAGTGCCCGCGGGGCTGCCGTCTGACCTGCTTACGCGCCGGCCGGATATCCGCTCGGCCGAGCACGAGCTTCTGGCCGCGAATGCCAATATCGGCGCGGCGCGGGCGGCTTTCTTCCCGTCCATCAGCCTCACCGCGAATGGCGGGGACGCGAGCAACGCGCTCAACTCCCTGTTCGCCGCCGGGCAAACCTCCTGGCTGTTCGAGCCGCAGATCACCCTGCCGATTTTCACCGGTGGGGCGAACATCGCCAATCTAAACATCGCGCAGGTGGAGAAGAAGATTCAAATCGCGAATTACCAGGAGACGATCCAGTCCGCCTTCCACGACGTATCTGACGCGCTGAACGCCCGCGAGACTTACGTTACGCAGCTTAACGCCGAGCAGGACCTGGTGAACGCCGATCTGCGCTATTACCGGCTTGCCTCGATGAGCTTCAACGCCGGGATTGATAACTACCTGGATGTGCTGACGGCGCAGGATTCACTGTTGAGCGCGCGGCTGAGTTTCGTGAGTTTGCTGCTGGCGCAACAACAGAACGAGATCACCCTGTACAAGGCGCTGGGTGGCGGCTGGCAGGAAAACGGCACGGCCACGCCGCCGCCCGCACCGCCGGCGCATGTTATCCCCACCGGCGCGCCGCCCATGCAGCCCGCGCCGCTTCAGTAATTGGCTGAATCCGGCTTCGGGGCTTATACCCCTGGCGGGATGAATTCTGAGACGCTTTCTACGCCGCCGCCCAGCCTGGAGCTGCGCGGACTGGCGCTGCATTACGAGGGCCAGCCTCTGTTTGAGGGGCTGGACCTGACCGTTCAGGCGGGGCGCTGCACGGCCCTGCTGGGCGCCAGCGGGGTGGGCAAAACCAGCCTGCTGCGCATTGCCGCCGGGCTGGCCGCGCCCGATGCCGGCACCGTGCGGGCCAGCGATGGCCTCCCGCTGCCTGGGCGCGTGGCCTGGATGGGCCAGCAGGATTTGCTCTACCCCTGGGCGCGGGCGCTGGAAAACGTTACCCTCGGCAGTCGGCTGCGCGGCGAAAAGCCGGATAAGGCACGCGCGCGCGGCCTGCTGGCGGCGGTGGGGCTGGCCGGGCGGGAGCGCGCTTTGCCGAAGGAGCTTTCCGGCGGCATGCGCCAGCGTGTGGCGCTCGCCCGCACCTTGTATGAAAACCGCCCGGTGGTGCTGATGGACGAACCCTTCTCGGCGCTGGACGCGATCACCCGCGCCACCATGCAGGAGCTTGCCGCCCAGTTGCTCGCCGGGCGCACCGCCTTGCTTATCACCCACGACCCGATGGAAGCCTGCCGGCTTGGCCACAGCCTTTATGTGATGGCGGGCCGCCCCGCCCGGCTGGGGAATGAAATCGCCGTGCCGGGCACCCCGCCCCGCGCGCCGGACGACGAGGCGCTGCTGCACACCCAAGGCGAGTTGATGCGCGCCTTGCTTGAAAGCCGCGCGGCATGAAGCATATACGCGGGGCTCTGCGCCCCCTTATCACTCTGTTCGGCCTGCTGGCGTTATGGTGGGCGGTGGCGAAATTCACCGGCATCCCGTCCTTCCTGCTGCCCGGCCCTGTTGCCGTGGCAAACGTGCTGGCGGCGCAAAGCGGCTTCCTGCTGCAAAACACGCTGGTGACGCTGGTGGAGATTGTGCTGGGACTGGGGCTGGGCACGTTGTTCGGCGGAAGCTTAGCGCTGGTCATGGTGTTTTCGCGCGGGTTGCAGCGCTGGCTGCTGCCCTTGCTGCTGCTCAGCCAGGCGGTACCGGTATTCGCCCTGGCACCGTTGCTGGTTTTGTGGCTGGGCTTTGGCCTGGCCTCGAAAGTTTTGATGGCGGTGCTGATTATTTTCTTTCCCGTCACCGCCGCGTTTT
>JAGWOU010000098.1 GCA_028870815.1 Rhodospirillales bacterium
TTGAGCAGGATACCGGCATTGTTCACCAATATGTCCAGCCGGCCATGTCGCTCCATGGCCCAGCCCGTGAGCCTGTCCGGCGCCTCCTCGGCCCCGATATCCACAGCCAGAAACGCCCCGCCAAGCTCGGCGGCCAGGACCAAACCAGCCGACGCGTTACGTCCTGTGAGCAGCAGGCGTGCGCCGCGCGCCGCAAATAGCCGCGCCGTCGCCTCGCCAATGCCCGCCGTGGCGCCTGTGATTAGGGCGACTTTGCCGTCCAACATTCCTTGGCTCTCTTTCGTTAGGCCACATCCAGCACCAATCGCGGCTTAGCCGACCCTAAGCGTGCAGTGTCTTGCTCTTATAGGTGCACCAGGCCGCGCCCTCGCAGCGCCAACATTCCGGCTTGCGTGCCTTGCACACGTAACGCCCGTGCAAAATCAGCCATAAATGCGCGGGTTTCAGCATCTCTTTAGGGATGCGTTTGATCAACGCACCCTCCACCGCGCGGGGCGTGGCACCTGGGGCAATGCCGGTGCGGTTGCCGAGACGGAAGATATGCGTGTCCACCGCGATGGTCGGCATCCCGAAAATCTCGTTCAGCACCACATTCGCGGTCTTGCGCCCCACGCCCGGCAACGCCTCCAGCGCCTCGCGCTCACCCGGCACCTCGCCGCCGTGGCGCTCCAGCAGCATCGCCGCCAGTGCCGCCACGTTTTTCGCCTTGG
This sequence comes from Rhodospirillales bacterium, assembly GCA_028870815.1. Taxonomy (GTDB): domain Bacteria; phylum Pseudomonadota; class Alphaproteobacteria; order Acetobacterales; family Acetobacteraceae; genus Acidocella. The sequence continues at coordinate 711 of JAGWOU010000098.1, forward strand.
CCTTCCACAACCCGATGGTCCTGATCTTCTCGCCGATCCCGGCCTCGCCCAGCGCCACCATGCCCGCCGCATCCGGCGCCACAGCAAACAGCCCGGGCGTTGCCTTGTTCACCCCCACATCCGTGGCCTGGGCCGAAAGCACCACCGCCACCAGAAGCTGGAAGGGCGTGCCGTAATCCAGCTCTGTGCGCGGGTCGTCATTGCCACGCGCGATGGCGGTGAGAAACGCCGGCACATCCGCCTTCTTCATCAGCTTGGAGGGCACGGGCTCATCCGCCTTATCCGCCTTGCTGCTCATTTGGTGCCGAACAGCCTGTCCCCGGCGTCACCCAGTCCGGGCAGAATATACGCGTTCTCATCCAACTGCCGGTCCAGCGCCCCCGCATAAATAGGCACATCCGGATGCGCCGCCTCAAACGCCGCCACGCCCTCGGGTGCCGCCAGCAGGCAGACAAACTTCATCTGGCGCGCCCCCGTCTGTTTCAGCTTCGCCACGGCAGCGGCAGCGGAATGACCCGTTGCCAGCATCGGGTCCACCACCACGCAAAGCCGCTCCTCCAGCGCGTCCGGCACCTTGAAGTAATACTCCACCGGCTCATGGGTTTCATGGTCGCGGTAAAGCCCCACATGGCCCACCCGGGCGGCGGGCACCAGATCCAGCATACCTTCCAGAATCCCCGCCCCGGCACGCAGGATGGAGATGAAGCAGAGTTTCTTGCCCTGCACCTGCACCGCCTGCATCCGCTCCATCGGCGTTTCTATGGCCAGCGGCTCCAACGGCAGGTCGCGCAACACCTCATAAGCCAGCAGCAGCGAAATCTCCCGGGCTAGGCGCCGGAACTCGCCGGTTGTCGTCTCCCTCCGGCGCAGCAGCGTCAGCTTATGTTGCACCAGGGGATGGTCGATGACAGTCAGCATCTTGCTATCCTCCCGCTTTCGGCACCCTGATCACAAAACGTGCCCCGATCACATGGCCCGCTTCATCCCTGCGGTTTTCGGCCGAAATCCGGCCCTGATGCGCCTCGACAATCTGCCGCGAGATGGAAAGCCCAAGCCCGGAATGGCTGCCGAACTGTTCGTTCTGCGGCCGCTCAGAATAAAACCGGTCAAAAATCGAGTCCAGCTTGCCATCCGGGATGCCCGGCCCCTCATCCTCCACCGCCAGCTCGATCATGCCGCCCGTTTCCTTCCCGCGCAGCCAGATTTTGGCATTTGGCGGGCTAAAGGAGATGGCGTTGCCGATGAGGTTGCGCAGCACCTGCACCAGCCGCACCTCGGAGCCCCTTACCAGCAGCCCCGCCGCCGGTGCTTCCAGCTCCATGAACGGGCTGCCCTCCTTGCGGGTGGCGTCATGTATTTCCGTCAGCGTCGCCAGCACGCGGGCCATGTCCACAATCTCATACCGGCTGCGGGAAAGCTCTGAATCCAGCCGCGAGCTGTCGGAAATATCCGTGATCAGCCGGTCCAGCCGCCCCACATCCTGCGTCACGATGGCGAGCAGCCGCGAGGCCCGGGCCGGGTCCTCCACCCGCGTTAGCGTCTCAACCGCAGAGCGGATCGAGGAAAGCGGATTCTTGATCTCGTGCGCCACGTCGGCGGCGAATTTCTCGATCGCATCCATGCGTGACCAAAGCGCCTGAGAGGTGCCCTCCAGCGTACGCGCCAGCGTGCCGATCTCGTCGTTGCGGGTGGTGACTGGCTTGGGCAGGGTCTGTGCGCCGGCGCGGCCCTCGCGCATGCGCTCAGCCGCCGCCGCCAGGCGCGAAAGCGGGCGGGCGATGGTACGGGAGAGATAAAAAGAAACAATCACGGTCAGCGCCAGCGCCAGCGCGAACAGGATCAGGATCGAAATCCGGATCGCCAGCACCGCCGCGTCCACCTCTGAAGCCTCACGGGTCAGCAGCACCGTGCCCACAATCTGCTGCCCATGCGCAATCGGCTCAGCCACGGTGATCAGCAGCACGCCCTGTGAATCCCGCCGCACGAAGGGCGGCGCCTCCTGGAAAGACGCACCAGCGCCCGAACCCGTCATCTGCAGCACGGTGCGGGCATCCGGCTGCCAACCCAGCGTGTCCGGCTGCTGTTGCCCGGCGCCGGAACCAATCAAGTCGGATTCATCCTCACGCCCGGCCACCGAACCCAAAAGATGATCATAAACAAACCCGACCACGCGGGAAAACAATCCGGTCGGCGGCGGCGGCGCCAGCGGCTCCGTCACAATCGCCCCGCCTGCGCCCGGATGCACCCGGGAATTGGCGATCAATTCGCCATCCGGTCCGTAGATCAACGCCTGCGCGCTGGGGGTCGGCTCTGTCAGCGAGTACAAGAGAGGCTGCGCCAGGTCGGGATTGATCGTCTGCTGGCCGTTATTGTCCTGCACAGCGGTCTCGGCCAAGGCGCCGGCGTAAATCCGCGCTTGCTCCCGCAGCGCCGAAACCTCGGCGGTTAGCAAGCCCTGCTGGTATTGGTCCAGATAAAGCAAAGCAGCGAAAATCAGCGCCAACGGCAGCAGATTCACCAGGAGAATGTCGCGCAACAGGCGCGACATGCGCGGTTTCTGGGCCAGTTTAGGCGTCCTTGTACCGGTAGCCGATGCCGTAAAGCGTCTCGATCTGGTCGAACTCGCCATCCACGTTGCGAAATTTCTTGCGCAGGCGCTTCACATGGCTGTCGATGGTGCGGTCGTCCACATACACGTTCTCGCCATAGGCGGCGTCGATCAGCTGGTCGCGGGACTTCACCATGCCCGGGCGCTGGGCCAGCGCCTTCACCAGCAGGAATTCCGTCACGGTCAGCTGGATATCCTTGCTCCGCCAGAGGCATTGATGCTTGGTCTCGTCCAGCGTCAGATCGCCACGGGTCAGCACGCTGGCCGGGGCGGCGCCGGAAGCCTCGGCGCGGGTGGATTCATTGCGGCGCAACAGGGCGCGGATGCGCTCCAGCAGCAGGCGCTGGCTGAACGGCTTGGTGATATAGTCATCCGCCCCCAGCCGCAGCCCCATCAGCTCGTCCAGCTCATCGTCCTTGGAAGTGAGGAAAATCACCGGCAAGGCGGAGCGGGCGCGCAGCTTCTGCAACAGCTCCATCCCGTCCATCCGGGGCATTTTAATATCCAGCACCGCCAGATCGACCGGCTTGGCCAACAGCGCCTGCAGGGCGGATTCACCGTCAGTATAGGTGCGCACGACAAACCCCTCCGCCTCCAGCGTCATCTGCACGGAAGTCAGAATGTTGCGGTCATCATCGACCAAGGCGATCGTTTGTTTCATAACCTGGACCCATCATTTACGTTGCGGCGGTTTTGCCGCCAGAGTGCGATGACTTTAAGGCAAATCGTGGCGGGTTTGCCTTAAAGTCAAAATCGCCCCGTTACCAAGGGAGTTGACCGGATTATGGCCGCAAATCAAGAGCCATCGGCCTTGGCCACGGCAGCCGCCCTGCTGCGCGGCGCGCATAGCGCCGTGCTGGCCACAACCCAGGGTTCCCAGCCCTATGCCTCGCTGGTCACCCCGGCGCTGGACGATGCCGCCCGGCCCATCCTCCTGCTCTCGAACTTGGCGGCTCATACCAAACATTTAAGGGTCAATCCACGCTGCGCTTTGTTCATTCAGGGCACACCCCCAACCAGCAACCCGCAAACCGCCCCACGCCTGTGCCTCATGGGCGAGGCGATGACAGTAGAGGCAGAGCTGGTGCGCGCAATATACCTGCGCGCCCACCCCTACGCCGCGGCTTATGCCGGATTCACGGATTTTAGTTTCTGGAAATTGGAGATTTCCGAAACAAAATTTATCGGCGGCTTCGCGCAGGCCCATGACTTGAATTTTTCCGCGCTGCAGCAAGAAGTTTTAAAAAATGGTCCCCTCGGCGACGGTTGAAGCGGCGTCGCGCCGTGCTTATGAAATACTTTATAAAAAGGTCTTCTAAAGGATTTCTCCGATGGCCGAATACGCCGTGCTTCACGACACTGCGCCTCTAAAAGGTACTGGTGTACGTTTTGCCGCCACCCTCCATGGCAATCTCACCGCACCCGCGCTCGTGGCGCATGCTTTGCGCAAAGGTGAAGGCCGCCTTTCCGCCGATGGCGCGCTCATCGTCCGCACCGGCGTCCATACCGGCCGTTCAGTCGCCGACAAATTTGTGGTCGATGAGCCTGAAACCACCGCCGATGTGTGGTGGGGCAAGGTCAACCAGAAATTGCCCCGCGAGAAATTCGCCATCCTGAAAAACCGCGTGCAAGCTTATCTGCAAGGGCGGGAATTGTTCACGCAGGATCTTTACGCCGGGGCGAACCCGGCCAACCGCATCCGCGTGCGCATGGTCACCACCGGAGCCTGGCACGCGCTATTTGCCCGCAACATCTTCATCCGCCCAGCCCAGGCTGAGCTTGCCGGGTTCGAGCCGGATTACGTCATTTTACACGCGCCGGATTTCCAAACCGACCCGGCCATTGACGGTGTCCGCTCCACCACAGCCATCGCGCTCTCCTTCGCGGAAAAAACCATCCTCATCGCCGGCACCGAATATGCGGGCGAGATCAAGAAATCCATCTTCACGGTGATGAACTGGCTGCTACCGGGCAAGAGCGTGCTACCCATGCACTGTTCCGCCAATATCGGCCCGAAAGAGGACGCCGCTCTGTTCTTCGGCCTCTCCGGCACCGGCAAAACCACTCTGTCATCAGACCCCAACCGCCGCCTCATCGGCGATGACGAGCATGGCTGGGCGCCGGATGGCGTGTTCAATTTCGAGGGCGGCTGCTACGCCAAGGTTATCAACCTCAGCCAGCAGAACGAGCCCGAGATCTGGGCCGCCTCGCACCGTTTCGGCACCGTTCTGGAAAACGTGGTGGCCGACCCGCGCGGCAATCTGGACCTGACGGACAACACCCTCACCGAGAACACCCGCTCCTGCTATCCCGTCGAATTCATCCCGAATGTGGAACTTTCCGGGCGCGGCGGCATCCCAAAAAACGTCGTCATGCTCACGGCAGACGCCTTTGGCGTGCTGCCCCCCATCTCCCGCCTCACCCCGGCGCAGGCAATGTATCATTTCCTCTCTGGCTACACCGCGCGCGTGGCAGGCACGGAAAAAGGCATGGGCAGCGAGCCGCAGGCCACTTTCTCCACCTGCTTCGGCGCGCCCTTCCTGCCGCGCCACCCGCAGGTTTACGGCAAGCTTCTGCAAAAGCTCATCAACCAGCACGGCTCCACGTGCTGGCTGGTGAACACGGGGTGGACCGGCGGGGCCTACGGTGTGGGCAAGCGCATGTCCATCAAACACACCCGCGCTTTGCTCAACGCCGCGCTCAGCGGTGAACTGGACAATGTGGAATACCGCGCGGACCCGTTCTTCGGCCTCGCCATTCCCAAACATGTGCAGGGCGTGCCGGACGATGTGCTGGACCCCCGCCAGGCCTGGGCCGACAAATCCGCCTACGACAAAGCCGCCACCGGCCTCGTCAAACGCTTTGCCGATAATTTTGAATCCTTTGCCGAACATGTCGACGACGATGTAAAGGCCGCGGCAATCACAAGCGCGGCATAATTTTATCTTTAATCGCAACAATAGGCCGTACTATAGGTTCGGCCTATTCCATTTCTAGACAATTATGCCAAGCCCTCACGGGCGGCGGTATCTTCTATTTTGGACCGATGAAATCTCTGCTTACGGCCCCGCATTGCCGGAAAGAGAATGTCTGATATCCCCCCTGTGCAAATACCCCGAAACTGCCTCCCAAAACCTCGATGCGCCCCGCGCCACTCTACATATCCGGTGCCCAGTGCAGCAGTTTTTTCAGCAGCACGTCCACCGCCACCCAGAGCAAAATCGTCATGGCCGCCAGCAGCACAAGGGCGGCGAACATCAAATCTGTCTGCATGCGCGCATTGGCGTTGAGCATCACATAGCCCAACCCTTCCGAGGCTCCGGCCCATTCACCCAGGATGGCGCCGATGGGGGCCACCGCCGCGGCAATGCGCAGGCCCGCGCCGAAAGCCGGCAGA
>JAGWOU010000099.1 GCA_028870815.1 Rhodospirillales bacterium
AGGTTTGGAGAGCCTGTCCCAGCCAAAGAACATCAGGCCGATGAAGGTGGACTCCATGAAGAAGGCCATCAGCCCCTCGATGGCCAGCGGCGTGCCGAACACGTCGCCCACGAAATGCGAGTACATGGACCAGTTGGTGCCGAACTCGAATTCCATGGTCAGGCCCGTGGCCACGCCGATGGCGAAGTTGATCGCAAAGAGTTTGCCCCAGAACTGGGTCATGTCCTTGTAAATCTGCTTGCCGGTGATGACGTAAACCGTCTCCATGGCCGCCAGAAGGAAGGTCATGCCAAGCGTCAACGGCACGAAGATGAAGTGGTAGAGTGCCGTCAACGCGAATTGCAGACGCGATAGATCGACGACACTCGGATCAATTAACGGCATGCCGCTTTCTCCGATTAGTGGAAAACCTTTGTTACCAAGTGTTCCGGGTATAAAAGCTAATGCTGCTCAGCGGGTTGATCTTTATCAAATCCTGTCTCCCCAGGGCCAAGTTACAGGAAAGTTCATGGCTGCATCATGCCGCTTGCATGGCAGGGCGGTGACTCGTGGTGCTTCCGAAATGTTAATACCCGTAAAAGTTGCGCCTAGGAATCAGGAAATGCGGGCGGCCTTGCCGTTGCGCAGGGCGTAAATCTCGTCCATCAGCGCCAGCCCGGCGGGGCGGTGGGTGATGTAGAGCACGGTGCGGCCCTTCAAAATGGGGGCAAGGTCGGCCAGAAAAGCGCGTTCCGTCTCCGCATCCAGCCCTTCGGTCGGCTCGTCCAGAATCAGCCAGGGGGCAGGTTTCAGCACCGCCCGCGCCAGAGCCACGCGCCGCGCCTGCCCGCCGGAAAGCTTGGAGCCACCTTCTCCCACCATGCTGTCCAACCCCTTCGGCAGGGAGCGGACAAAATCCGCCAGTTGCGCCACCTCCAGCGCGTGCCACAAGGCCGCCTCATCAGCCGCGCCGTTGGCCAGCAGCAGATTATCCCGGATGGAGGTATGAAACAGGTGGCTGCGCTGGGAAATAATGGTGGCGTGGCGCGCCATGTCCGCGCTGCCATAGGCCCGCAGATCATGCCCGCCAAAGCGCGCGTCCCCGCCCTGGAATTCATGAAACCGCATCAGCAGGTTGATGAGCGTGGTTTTGCCGGAACCGGACGGGCCGACAATGCCGACATGCCGCCCCTGGGGCACGGAAAGGCTGAAGCCGTCCAGCACCAAGGGCGCATCCGGCGCGTATCGCAGCGTGATGTTGTTCAGCGTCAGCCCAAACCCATCCGGTGCCGGGGCGGGCAATGCCGGGGCGGGCACGGGCGGCGCCTGGTCCGCCAGCGCGAATATCCGCCGCGCGGCGGATTTGATCTGCCCCAGGAATTGCAGGGCGGCGGGCAGGGGGGCCGTGGCCTCGAACGCCGCCATGGCGCCCAGCACCAGCATCGGCACTTGGGCGGCGGACATATCCCCTGCCTCGAACCGCCGGTCGCCGAACACCAGCACCCCCAGCAGCGTGGCATTGGCGGCCAGGCCCGAAAGTGCCAAGCCAAGCCCCGCCACCCGGCCCATATCCGCCTGGGCAGCGGCCAACTCGGCATCAAGCCCCGCCGCGCGGGCCTGCATGGCGGATGCTGCGCCGAATACCAGCAGCTCCCCCATGCCTTGCAGCGCCTCGACATATTCGGTGCGCAGGGCAGCGGTGATCCGGTTGATCTCGGCCCCCGGCTTGGCCCCTTTCCGGCTGGTGAGCATTGGGGCCAGCATGCCGTTCAGGCACAGTCCCAGAATCATCGTCAGAGCCGCAGGCCAGGAGAAGAAGGCAAAGAACGCGGCCATGATCAGCCCGGCGGCGATGGCGGTGAGTACCGGCACGAACACCCGCAGATAGAATAAATTCAGCGTGTCGATGTCGGTGACGATGCGGTTCAGCAGATCCGCCGCGCGCTGGGTTTGCAGTACGGCCGGGGCCAAAGGCTCCAGCCGCGTGTAGAACCACACCCGCATATCCGCCAGCAGCCGGAAGGTGGTCTCATGCGTCACCAGCCGCTCCGCATAGCGCGAGCCCACGCGCAGCGTGGCGAAAAATCGCACCATGGCGGACGGGGTGAAGAAATTGAATGCGTTCTGCGCCGCGATGCCCGCCAGGCCGGTAAGCGCCGTGGCGGCCAGAAACCAGCCGGAAAGGGCGAGCAGCCCGAAATTGGCCAGCAGCGTCATGGTTGCCAGCCCCAGCCCCGCCAGCATCCAGCGCCGCCGGGGGGAGAGCAGGCGGATGAGGCGCCAGATGTCAGACATGGGCCGGCTCCTTCTGCGCCATCACCAGGGCCCGGTACGCGCCGGGCACGGCCATCAGGCTTTCATGCGTGCCGGATTGCACCAGCCGCCCCTCCTCCATCACCAGAATCTGGTCCGCCCGTTCCGCCACCGCCAGCCGGTGCGCGATGATGATGGCGGTGGTACCCATGGGCAGCGCGCCGATGGCATCCAGAATGCCGGAGGCGGTGCCGCTATCCAGATGCGCGGTGGCTTCGTCCAGAATCAGCAGTTTCGCGTTGCGCGCATAGGCGCGGGCCAGCGCCACGCGCTGGATCTCCCCGCCTGAAAGTTTCGAGCCGCCTTCGCCCACGTCGGCGCTGAATTTTCCAGGCAGTGCCTCGATGAAATTATAAGCCTGCGCCCGCGCGGCGGCCCCGCGCAAGGCGGCGAAATCCGGTGCTTCCAGGCCAAGGGCAAGATTCTCCTCGATGCTGCCATGGAACAAGCGCGGGTTCTGCGGCACCCACGCCAAAGCCCGCCACCAGCTTTCCGGTGTCACGTCCGCGAGGTTTTGCCCGTTCACCAGAATGTGCCCCGAGGTGGGGGTCAAGAATCCCAACAGCAGCCGCGCGAGCGTGGTTTTCCCCGCACCCGAGGCGCCGACGATGGCGGTGATTTTGCCTGCCGGGAAAATGGCCGTGAAATCCTCCAGCACCGCCCGCCCTGCATAGGAAAAGCTTAGATCTTCGCAGGAGATTTCGAAAGTCTCAGACGGCGCCAACGTTTCCGTGCCGCGTGGTGGCGCCGGCGCGTCCAGGATCTCGAAAATTTGCTTGGCGCTGGCAATGGCGCTCATCCGCGCATGGTAATGCACGGAAAGCCCGCGCAGCGGCACGAAGAATTCCGGGGCCAGCAGCAGCACCAGAAAGGCCGGGTAGAATTCAAAATACCCGTGGATGAGCCTGGCCCCGAACAAAACCGCCACCAGCGCGATGGCCAGCGAGGCGAAAAACTCCAGCACCGCGCTGGTGAGGAAGGCGATGCGCAAGCCCTCCATGGTGGTGCGGCGGTAATCATCCGAAATGTGGGCGATGATGCCGATCTCGTCCCGCGCCCGACCGAACAGTTTCAGCGTGGTGAGCCCCTGCAGCACATCCAGGAAATGCGTGCCGAGCTGCAGCAACTTCTCCCATTGGCGCTGGTTGATCGTCTCCGCCCGGTAGCCGACAAACACCATGAACAGCGGGATCAGTGGCCCAGCAACGAGCAGCACCACGCCGCTGATCCAGTCCAGCGGAAACACCAGCGCCAGAATGGCGAGCGGCACCGCCACGCAGAGATACATTTGCGGCAGATAGCGGGAGAAATAGGGCTCCAGCGTCTCCACCCCGTCCAGCATGATGGCGGCGGCTTCGGCGCTGGCGGTTTCCCCGGCGGGGCCGCGGGCGAAGAGTTTTTCCAGCATGGCGGCGCGCAAGCCGGTTTTAATTGCCCGGCTGGCCCGGCTGGCTAGCACTTCCGCGCCAAAGGTGAGCCCGGCGCGGAGCAGGAACAGTCCGGCCAGAGCCAGCATCCAGGGCAGCAACGGCCACAGATTAATGTGCCGGAAGGAGATGGCATTCACCAGCTTCGCCAGCAGCACGGACTGGCCAATGATCACCCAGGCCGATACTAGCCCCAGCGCGATGCTGCCATAAAGCGCGCCCCGGGCGCGCTTGCCTTCGCGCATCAAACGCGGGTCGATCCGTTCACTCATGCGAGGCAGCTAACCCGGGCGGCGGAACGCTGCCAAGACATATGTCAAACCGTCAAGTTTTTGCGGAAGGTAGGCTGGGTCATCTTAACAACGCAGGAATCAAGATAGCCCATGCTGCGGCCATTGATCCCACGATTCCCGGCGTGATGCGGAGCACGAAGGCGCGCGATCCGGCGCCCACCGACATGGCGATCTTCGCGACGCTGTTGCTTGTCACGGCGGCGAGGATCGGCACAACGGCGTCTTGGGGGGGCATTTTTCCCGAGTTGACCAGGGCAGCGATCGAGATTGCCGGCGCATGCGCATCTGCAAAGCCAGCCACGATCGATCCGGCCGTTATGCCGCTTTCTCCCAGCCAATGTCTTAGGGCTGCAGAGACGACTAGCATGACGGCCACCATTGCGGCGACTCCCAAGGTCGAGCCGGGGCTAAAGGCTCTGCCCGGTTCGGGGGTGGTTATTCCCTCCGGTGTTGTCGCGCGCAGGGCAAAACCAAGGCCATAGAGTGCCGCTACGGCGGCGCCCACGGCCAATGAGGGGGCCATTAAGAGAAGGGTTGGATAGGAAAGGGCGGCAAGAAGAATAGCCAGCTGAATGAAGGTCGCCAGGGTTGAGAAACTCGCCCCGGCGACGGCGGCCCGCATACTTGCCGGTGCTTTTGCCGCCTGTCCCGCCATGGAGCCGATTGTGGCTGTGCTGGAAACGAACCCTGATGCGAGGCCCGCAATCGGCAGCCCGAATCGCGCGCCCAGCGCCCGTGTCGCGATATGCCCGCATGCACCGATTGCCATGATCAATATGACCAGGAACCAGATACTGTGCGGGTTGAGAGCCTGAAATGGGCCTAGATAGCGGTCGGGAAGTTGCGGCCATATGATCAGCGTTGCCACGGCGAAGACAAGGCCATCTCTCATTTCGGCGCTTGTCAGGCTGCGCGTGACGAAGCTGTGCAGAGGACTCTTCACGGCGAATATCACGGCAATCGCGGTGCCGAGGGCAGCGGCGAGGCTTATATCCCGCATGGCCAGCCCGCCGAGCAGGGGGGTTACGATCAGGCCGATTTCAGTTGTGAGCCCAGGGTCGTCGCCATGATCCCGTGCGTAAGACAGAGCCGCGAGGAGGGCCACGCCAGTCGTCACGAGCGCAAGAAATAGCTCTCCGCCGAGATGCATCGCGACCGCACCCAGCAAAGATGCGAGCGTGAAGGTCCGGATCCCCGCTGCTCGACGACCCGCCCCAACGCCTTTGGAGCGTTCGCGTTCAAGACCGATCAGAAGCCCAATACCGAGAGAGGCCGCTAGCCCAAACCATGGAGATGAAACCATGACCTGCTCCTTCTCTGGCAGCAATTTGTTGCGGTGCTGGCAAGTCCTTCATTACACCTACAGCACGTTAATGTCATTGGGGGTGTCAGTGCCTGGAGTGGTCAGGCTTTCGTAGACTAATGGTGGTAATTGATAGACGCCACGCATGAATACCTAGCATATGGGAGGCTGAAGAGGCGCTCAGCCTCAATAGTTTGAACTTTACACCTTCTGAACTCTATGGGGACCATGCCGCACTTGTGTGGTCACGATGGACAGGGACTTCGTAATCTTCCGCGAGAAACAATGTTGCCTGAAAAGTCATTCAATCCCAAAAATGACCCGCGTTAGCCCATGCTGTCGTTGAGATAATAGCCATCTGCTTCTAAAAGCTTCTATGCCCTACGCCCCTCATGCAGCCCTGGTGATGATGCTCTTCATCGTGGTCATGACGGTCCTCGGATGGCTGCCGATTTGGTTCCAAGACCGCAAACACAAGGCCGTTTTCTGGACTATGGCCGCTGGCCTCATGCTTGCCATTGGCATGATCGGCCGGGCAACCTTGCCTTTCCAGATAGCTATCATTGTCGGCAATTTGGGCCTATTGACCTGCCACACCCTGCTCTGGACAGCCTGCCGGTCTTTGCGGAAACGCCGCCCGGTACCGGGATTGATCGTTCTACCGTCAGCGATCTGGCTTTGCTTCTATTTTGTACCGACCTTCCAGAGCAGTGTGGGCTTCCGCATTCTCTTATTTGGGTTGCTTTCCACTTGGTTGAGTGTCCTCGCCATCCGCGAAGTCTGGCTTCTCAACCGCGGCGGCGCTGTCATCCGAGGCTGGGTTCTGGGCGTCCTCAGCCTCCAGACCGTTTCTATTCTTTCATGGGCCATGGTTATGTCACTCCAGCCCGCGACAAGGGCTCAGACCTTCTCATCAATCCCCGGAATCGTCTTAACCCTATTCAGCGCAACCGGCTTCATTCTGTTGGTCGGACCAGCCATAGTGGCGCTGGATAAAGAATTATCAGACCTCTGGCACCGCGATGTCGCTTGGAATGACGCCATAACCGGTATTGGCAACCGCCGCCATTTCGATGAGGCCCTCGATCGACTTTTCTACCAAGCCTGCAAGCAGGGGGTGGTGCTTTCTCTCATCATGATCGATGCAGACCACTTCAAGAATTATAATGACCTCTACGGCCATCTGGCCGGTGATCGCTGTCTTCAGGCATTGGCTCACGCCGCAAAATATTGCTGCCGTTCGGATGATATCGTCGACCGGTATGGCGGTGAGGAGTTCGCCATATTGTTGCCGGATACGAATATTGAAATGGCCAACGTCATCGCTCAACGAATGCTGCTCAAGGTTCGGGAAT
>JAGWOU010000100.1 GCA_028870815.1 Rhodospirillales bacterium
ACCGCCAATAACAAACGAAGCACCGACCGCCGGTGCGGCAATCGTCCCAATCGTTATCGTTGGCGCGTTCGGAATCAGCCCGCTCCACCATACGAGCGACCCTCCCGAATAGCTGATACCCATGAGTGTGGTCGAAGCGCCAGGAGGCAATGCGGTGCCCCCAGATCCGGAACTGATACCGGTCCCCATTGTTACCGCCCCGGCGGACAAATTAATTAACGTGCACACAAACCCCGGGCCGGTATTCTCAAAATTCGCGGTCAACGTCAGCGGCGCGCTGGCAACCAATACGCGATTATTATGCGCCGTTGAGTCAAGCACCGTATTCGCCGTCAGCTCAACAATGCCTTGCTGGAAACTGGGCAATTTATCCTGCACGTAATTCCACACGGTGCCGAATGTTTGTACACTCAGGGCATTGCCGCCTTGCGCCACCAGAAGCTCGTCGCTGTCGGCCACAGGTGCGGCGGCAGGCAATTCGTCAATCGTCTGCCCTGCCAGCATTTGCCCAAATGGAATCCACGCCAACGCCCCATTTTGCCAAAGCGGCACATAATCCGAGGCACTCAAGCTGCTGGTGGCCGTGTCCACGGCCGGTCCCAACAATCCCGCCCCAGCCTGTCCTGTTGGCCCGGCTGGGCCAACAACGCCTTGCGGGCCAGCAGGGCCTTGCGGCCCAGCAGGACCGGCAACAGCCGATACAGTGACGGCGATAACGCCATTCGTGTCGATAGAGATACCGGAACCAGCGGTGAATAGCTCGCGCAGCGCCGTCACCGGCAACAGCCCGGGCCCTGCCGCAGCATTAATCACAATATCGTCGGAAACACTCAAGGCCGTCTGTGCCGGAAATCCGGCATGGTCGGCACCATTAGCCGCCAGAGTCCCAGAAGACAACGTCAACCCGATCCCTACACCCACAGTCTCCGGACCGCCTGCACCTATGCTTGCCCGTCCCAGCAGCGCCCCTGAAGGCACATTAATCATAGACTGAAGGCCAGCAGTTATCTGCGATACAGTGGCCGAATAAACAAGTCCCGCCTGAGAAATCGGCAGCAAATCCCCTGCGCCTACGGAAGATGCCGCAGGCAGCTGCGCAATCGTTGTCATGCAATGGCCCTATCTTTTATGATATAAAAAAAGGCGCGTATGTGCCTTAAGCGACTGCGACCCAGTTAGCGGATCCAGTACCCGATTGTTTAACCCAGAACGTCGCGCCCACACCGCCGTTTAAATTCCGAAACGTTGATCCCGCCGGAGCAGCGATCGCATTCAGTGGCGAACCTCTTCCAATCAGTTCCAATGCACCGGTGGACTCGGCATCGGATATCAACCGCAATCCGCCGCTACCTGCCGGGTGTATGGAGATATCGCCTGATTGCGTCTTTAAAGTCAGGCTGCCATCTCCGTTCGGAGAAACATAATCGCTTTGGGAAAAGCGGGCCGCACGCCAGCCATTTGCGCCAGTACCAATCCAGTCAATACTCGCCCCGGCGGGCACGGTAATCGGCGCTCCTGTCCAATTGGTCTGGCCCGGAGATGCTCCCGCAGCGGCAAATGTGACCGCCGCCAAGCAATCGATCGTCAACTCCTTGCCCTGCCACGTTGGCAGCCCCACCTGCGCGCTCGCAGTCGCACCGGTGCCGTCTCCAGATATGGTTACTGTCGTCCCGGTTCCGTAGCCGCTCCCAAATGCAGACATCTGAATACCAATGATTTTGCCGCCATAAATCCATGCTGATGCGCTGGCGCCTGAACCCGATCCGCTTATCGTCACGGTCGCCGTGGTATAGGCCGAACCGCCATTGGTAACTTTGATGAATGTCACGCTCCCCGCCACCTGCGCGCCCTGGGCGGTCACGATGCTTGCTATGGGCGCACTGGACTGAGAGATACTGACCGCATCGGCGATATCAGGAACAGTCAGTGTATAAACACCATTCACTGTCGCCGGACTAAGCGCCCATCGCGTGGTATAGTTCAGAATATTCCGTCGCAAGATGATTGAATCGGTATAGGCTGACAAAGCCGTTGTCAGGTTTGCGCCCGGATTCGCAACAATAATATTGTCTTCCACGCGAACATTCTGCACTCCATCGCGGATAAGAATACCCGTAACGCTGCCATTGTAGTTTATCCAATTACCCACGATCGAAAGCCCGACACAGGCGAGTCCAAAATTATCGCCATTTCCGTTGGATTCGACATTTTGAACCGTAATACCCGCACCAACGGGATCTTGAATAAAATTGGACCGCGCTGCGCAATATTGGCCACCTCCGATATTCAATCCAATATGGGCACCGTCAATGTAATTATTCTCGACCTCCGTATATACGGCACCACCACAATCTATCCCGAACGCCGTCGCGCCGGTAATCATGTTTCCTGTAATCTTGCAGTATCCTGTATCGCACAGAATCCCCGCGCCAAACGAAACCTTCGTGCTATTATTGGTACACAAATTTCCCGAAACAAGGATATTGCGGCCCGAAATATAAACTCCGTAAATTCCGTTTTTATAGCAATTATTGCCAGAAATAATCGCCCCCAAAATATCCGGGTTTCCATTTCCATAAAGAAACGGTTGTGTGAACACGTTGTTGGCGACGAAATTGCCAACAAGTATGCCGACCTGGGCATTATTCCAACAGCTATTGCCGATAATGTGCAAGGCTCGCGTCTTTTGCGTAAAAGTCGGATCTCGACTATCCGCATAAATCCCGTTAATAGAATTATCGTGGGCTCGGCAGTTCGTAACGCTTATCCCATCCGTCGCAAATATCGCGAGTCCGTTATTCGCGTTAAACGCAAACTCACAGCCCTCAACATGGTGGTTCGTTGTGTTGGGGTCGCTCGCCAGATAAGTTAAACCGTTCCCATTGCCACCGCCCATAGCATTTTGAAAAACGCAACGCGTAATAAGGGTTTTTGTGCAACTAGCTTGAATGGCAACGGCCAGCGTACCGGCGGTGATCGACGCATTTGCATCAAAAATAACGCCATCCGCATAAAAGCTGGCGCTGGCGACGTTGATCCACGTCGCGGTATTCGCGGTCCCGGTTTTCGACTGCGCGTTTCGCTTCAGAATGGAAAGACCTGGAACCCCCAGCAAGCTGCAAGCCGTCCCTGAAATATCGCACTCCCCGGCGATCGCATATGTCTTTGCCCCCAAGCGCACCGGCTGCCCAGTCCCAATCGCTGCCAACAGCGCCGCACTGTCATCTGTAACCCCATCGCCGACCGCGCCGAAATCCTCGATGGAAACAGCATTGCCCGCCAACGCCGAAACGGTCCGCTCCACCGTTCCGCCATTCGCCGTGGCCGTCAAAGCGCCTCCGGGCACTCCCGTAAGGCCACCCAGTCCAGCCATGAAATTGGCATAGGAAACACCTTGGTTCTCGCCAGCTTGTCCCAGCGGTACAACATCGTTGGCACCGGGCACGTTTCCCGTTGTCAACGAGGCAATTTCAAAAGGCGCAGCCGTTGCGGAGAGGGTGCTGCCGGATAACGCCAGGTTTGCCCCAATCGTAATGGGTACGGGCGCCGCCGTCCCAGGTCCCACACCGCCCAATAGTGAATTTTGTGGCACCGTAAGTGCTGTTTGTACCCCAGCTAAAACTTGCGCCCGCGTTGCGGACAAAGTTTGCCCGTTCTGAAATATCGCTAGCTCATCGCTGTCTGAAACCGACGCTGCAAGCGGCAGCTGCCCGATGGTTGTCATGAAGACTCTACCTCAAATTGTCGTAAGTGGCGTGCCTGTAGGATCAGTCAGGGCCTGCCCTGTTACGGTGGTCAGGGCGCTTTGCGGCGCCGGCACCGCCGCCAAGGCCACCACTGGCAGCGAGATGCTGCGTGCCAGCATACGTCCACCTGCGGTCCCAACAGTTACAGTCACCGTGTAGGTGGTTTGGGCCTGCCCGCTGCTAAACCACAAAACAGCGCGCGGCCCATCTGCCACAACAGACATCAGCACCAAATCACCGGGGTTGGCTGGGCTCACCGTTACGTCCAGCGTGCTGATGGAATCTCCGGGGTTGGCGATCAGCGCCGGTGCGATATCAAATATGTAGTCTAACGTATCGCCGGGATCTTTCTCCGGCCACGCCAAAGACTGCGGATACGGAACTTGTGGCCCACGTGGAGTCGCGACAAATCCATCAATTTGTACATATCGCGCATTCGATGGCCGCCATAAATGCGTTGCTGGCGTCGTCATGCATCCCCCTTAATATTCAACGATTACAACGCCGCCAGCGCCGCTGCCGCCCGGCGAACCGGCCGGGCTGGAACCAGAGGAACAACCGCCACCGCCACCACCGCCGCCACAGCTTGCCGCCGCAATACCAGGGAGCGGCCCGCTTGCCCCTCGCCCATTGCCCGGGCCGCCGCCATCACCGCCGCGGCACGCCACCACGATCGAGTCTGTTCCCACCGAGCCGCTGATATTCAACTGCCCGCCATAGGCCGTGCCGCCCGAGCCGCCCGCATTGGCGAAGTTGGCAGCCGTACCGCCATTGCCGCCTACACCACCTCCGGCGGTCATATAGCTGCCAAAGCTGGAAGCTCCGCCATTATTGCCGTTCGCATAGCCTCCCGGCACCGCTCCTCCAGCGCCAACCGTCACCGAAATCACCTGGCCGGGCGTCAAACCGCTCACCACGCCAATCGACTGCGCACCGGCACCCCCACCGCCGCTTGGCATGGTATTGTGATATCCACCCGAACCACCGCCACCGACGACTTTCACCCTGACAGCCGTTACGCCATTCGGCACCACGAAGTTGCCAGAGGATGTAAACACCTGCATGGCCGAGAATCCGGGCCGCAGCGCCGGCAGCTTGAAAGGCAAAAACGGCGCCTGCGGCAGCGTCTCAATGCTGGCAGCGGTAATCGCGGTCTGCCCATAATTAACCGTAACCACATACAGCCCGACCCATCCCGCATCCACGGCGGGCGTTGTCTGCGTGCCTGACGATGCGGCAGCTCCCGGCTTTACCTGTAGCTGCACGCGTTGAACCCGCTGCGTGTTCTGTGCAGTGCCAGAATTCGCCGGGCCGGAAAATGGCTGCGTGGGGTTCGCCGCATTCACATAAGGCAGCACAACCGGATCAGTGTCGCTCTCCTCAAACGCGGCTTCGATCAGATAATTGATCGACTGGCCCGAGCCGGTTGGCGCAGACAGGCTAAAATTTGTCGCTTGCAGATTAACGCCGGTTTTTACAATCTGGTCCGTAACATCGGCCAAAAGCGAGCCATAAGCGGTGGCATCAAGCGCGGCCAGCTGTGTGATGCTTCCCGGTCCCACCACCACGGCCAGAGAGGGCGGTGAGGTGGGTGTGCAAGCCAGCCCGTCCGCTACCACGCTCTTGCCTAACGTCGCGGCCGTTAGCGCCGCGATACCCACCATGGCGTTGCGATTCGTCGAAAGAATGTCTGTATCAAGCGGAATGCTGCCCGGATAAACAATATTGCGATCCATGGAAAAACCTTCAGTTCGTGATTTTCGTCCAGGCAATGCTGGAAGTCGGAATGACCGATACAATCGTGTTGTAAATTTCGGCGTCGCTCACATTGCCCGATAGTTCGGCAGCAGAGGCGTAGAACATCGGCGCCGCGTCATAGCCTCCGGGCCCAACACCATAGCCCCCCGCGTGGTTGGCAGGTAGATCATTCGGCCGGTACACAGTCAAAAGGAACTGGTACGGCATCGTTAAGGAACCATATCCTCCCGCCACACCATAACCCGTATTCACGTTGTAGCCGCCTGTGTCACTTGCATTCAGCGGCTCAAAAACCACCGGGCTCCGTCCGGTCAGGTTTGTCACCGCCGCAATCAGGGCAGCGCGGGTCGCCCTCGGAGCCAGCAGGTTTAACCGTAGCCGCGCGCTAAATTCTGTATCGGCCTCTCCAGCGCGGCGCGGCAGGGTAGTCCCATTATAGTCCTGCGAGGCGATATCAAGAAAAATGCCCGTCGCGGTCGCCAGCCGCGTCTGCGCGCACACCTGTTGAAGCAGCGAATACACATTCGCCCAAGCTTGCCCAAGTCCGCTCAGCACGGCGTCCAGAATTGGCGCATCATCCGAAAACCACTTCGCCGGCAGCATCTGTTTAATGCGCCCGGCCATATCGGCCATGTCCCCAATCATCTCAGGAAACCGCGATAACGCCGGCGCGCACCGCGCCGAACGAGCCCGGCACGATATCCGCGGTCGCACCGTTCGACAGTAAGCCTGATATATTCGTCACGGCGCTGGCTGCATCATAGGCAAGCTGAGCCAGCCTCGTGTAACTCAGCACGCCGCCAACGGGTAACGCTGCTATGTAGGCCTCTACCGCCGCGGCAACCGCGGCAACCGCCTGCGCATGATCTGCCGAACCATCCGTGGTCAGCGTCATGGAAACATTCGCCAGCGTGACCACCGGGCCTTGCACCGCGAAGCTCGTTCCCACTGGCCGGATAGCGTCCACTGCCTGTTGCACAGTGGAAAGAAGATTCGCGGAGGGCGTGCCTGAACCGTCGTCCAGCGTTACAACAAAATGTCCCATTTGTGTTGCGCCGGTCTGATTCACATTTTCCACCACCGAATAGCTCAAGCCTTGCATAATGGCCGCGATCGCGCTTCCAATCGCGGCGTTTGTCGCCTTG
>JAGWOU010000101.1 GCA_028870815.1 Rhodospirillales bacterium
ATATTGTTGCCGCCATAGAGCTGATCGCTGGCGGTGATGCTGTCATTGGCGCCATACAAAGAGACATTATTGCCACCGGCCAGGGTTAGCACGGCAGAGGAGCCGGTTTGCAGCAGCGAATCCTCGCCACCCAGATTGAACTGGCCGCCCTGCACGGTGAACTGATTCTGCACGCCGCCCGAGCCGGCGGCACCATATTGCCATGGGCTGGCACTGGATATAGTGGATTGCCCGGTGAGGTTGGCGATATTGCCGCCGCCCTCCAATACGAGTGAGGCGTTGCCGCCGCTTATGGTGTTGTTGTTCGAGGTAACGAACAGAGCGGCGCCATTATTCGCGATGATGCTGTTATTCCCAGACCAGATCGAAAGTGTGTCTGCCCCTGATACGGACAGCAAGCCGCCCGTTGTGCTACTGGTGGCAGGGTTGGCGAGCACAGCGAAGAGATTGCCGCTGCCGCCAAGATAAAGTGCGTTATTGGCGTTATAGATGAAACCGGAATTGCCGCTGCCGGTGACGCTGAGCTGATCATACTCAGCGGCGACGCCGGTAGTGGTGAGATCAACAACGCTGTTCGAGCCAAGAAAGATTGTATTCGGGGAACCCGCCGCGCCACCCAGCGTATCTTGCGTGAGAAACTGGCCGTCGCTCACCGTCACCGTATTGTTGCCCGATGAGAAGTCCAGCTTAGTGCCGCCGCCGATTGTATAGCTATTACCGCCGATGCTGTCGTTGAACGTACCGCCAACGGTGGCGACAATGCTAGTGCCGCCCGAGGTGATATTGACGATGCTGGCACCCGAGCCGGGTGTGGTATCGACAATGCCGGAGGTGCCGGCGTTATAGGTGGTGGAGGACGCAACGACGCTATCGACGGAAACGGTGGAGGCCGGCACCGTGCTGGAGGAACCGCCGCCGGAAAATTGCGAGGTGCTGACCGTATCCTGTGCGCCTGCCACGCTGATTGTTTCGGTTTGGGACTGCGCGGAGATGCTGCTATTACCGCCGGCAAGCGTCGCGGAATTGCCATAGCTTTGCAGAGAAACTGAACTGCCGCTGCCGCTGCTCGCCACGGTATTGTTGTTGTTGTAGGTGGTCACGCTGGCGCCGGAAGCGGAACCGGTGATGGAAATGGTGGTGCCCGGCGTGGTGTCCTGGCTCGCTTGGTCGGCGCCGGCGAGGAGAGATGTGGGAAGCGTGGAGCCAGGCCTTGCTTCATCCACCACCGTGGCGTTGCTGCCGGTGACAAGAATGCTCTGCGCATTCGCCGCCACTACCGTATCGTTCGCGCCGGCGACGGTGAATGCGCCGTTATTCGCGTCGATCAGAACATTGTTGCCGGTGATGAGGAAATTGCCGCCCATATAGATCGCCGAGACGGTGTCGTTGCTGCCGTTGATGACAACATTGGATGTTTCGATGCGTTGCTGAGAGCTGAAAAAATTGCCACTGCCGTCGATGGTCACGCCGCCGCCGCTGAAGCCACTATCCTCGATGACGTTGTAATTTCCCGTCAATAGCAAGGTGTCGCCGCTAACGCCGCCCGTGATGGCTTCTCCCGCCATGAGCGTATCGGACGAACCGCTAATTGTGATGGCGTTGTTGCCGCCGGTGAGAACGATTCCTATTCCAGAGGCCGCGCTTTGCACCGTATCGGAGCCGCCGTTAATCGTTGGCGATCCGGAAACAATGTCCAGCACTTGGCCGCTATAGGAGCCAGACACGCTACCGGTAATAGTGACAACTCCACTCAAAGCAGTCTCTCCTATTTTCAGAACGGCGAAGAACCCTAAGGACGGCTGCCTCATCAAGACGGCTATCGCACGAGCAATTGATTAGCGGACAAACGGAGATAAGTCAGCAGCATTATGCACGTTTAGCGTGTGGTTGGAAGTAGTGGTGGTCAAGCTTAACAATTGTCTAAAAATGCAAATATTTTTAAGGTTTGCTTTTTTAAACAAGAAAATTTTGAAGTTTTTCGTTGGTTTTCGTGGTTAAGAAGAATCCTGCAATTCTCTAATATAAAATAGTCGTATTATAAAAATGACGAAAATACCTAAATTTCTCCGAATTTTATCCGAGGTGTTCGAATTTTACTTTTGTTTTGGAGTTAAATTACTAAATTGTAATTAAAATTCCAGTATTTTGATGGTGGCGGACACTCCTAATACAGGATTTTTCAGGGGTCTCTTGCCGATATTTATGGGACATGGTGCATTTCACGCATGGTGAAGCTGGACAAAATTTATACCCGGGGCGGTGATCACGGTGAAACCTCGCTGGGGGATGGCACAAGGGTGGCGAAATCCGCTGCCAGGGTTGTGGCGCTTGGGGAGGTGGACGAGGCCAACGCCGCGATCGGTTTAGCCAGGTTTGACGCCGAAACACATGCGGATGCGATTCTAATTCGTATCCAAAACGATCTATTCGATCTCGGCGCGGATCTCTGCACGCCGATCAAGGATAGTGAGGGAGCCCCAGCCTTGCGGATCGTGCAATCGCAGGTCGACTGGCTGGAGCAGCGGATCGACGACATCACCACGGCGCTTCCGCCGCTTGCCTCTTTCATATTGCCTGCGGGCAGTCCGGCCGCAGCGCGGCTGCATTTCGCCCGCACCGTTGTCCGGCGGGCTGAGCGCGCTGTCGTGCATCTTCTGGAAATGCCTGACGAGGCGGTGAACCGGCTGGTGCTAATCTACCTGAACCGGCTTTCGGACTTGCTGTTCGTGCTGGCCCGCGCGGCCAATGGCATGGGTGAGGTGGATGTACTCTGGGTGCCAGCCGCGAACCGTAATGGGTGAACCGGCGGTGACCGGATGGTCCATCTCCGCCGGATTCGCGGCAGACGGCGAGGCGGGGGCACGGAGTTTTTTCGCGCTTTATGAAGGAGAAAATTTCGGCGCACCGGAGCGTGGGGCCTTGGCCGTCATCTCCTCTGCCCATGCGGATGGGCGGGCGGATGCCGCAGGGGCGTGCGCGGCAGTGCAGAGTGCCGCGCATACTTTCGCGGAGGGGTATTTCGGCGCCCGGCGCACTTTGTCGCCCGGCAAGGCGGCAGCTTCGGCGCTGGCTTCGGTGAACCGATGGCTGGCAGGGCAGATGCAGGGCGCCGCGCTGGTCTCGCTATCGGCCCTCTTGTTTCAGGATCGGCGGATTGGGCTTGTGCAACTGGGTGCCTGCCAGATGTACAGGCTGCGCGGCGCCGGGCTCACGCCGCTCATGCACCCGCATATTTATCCAGCGGAACCGGCGCCGTTCATGCCAGCCCGGGCTTTAGGGCTGGACGCAGAGCTGGCGCTTGATTTGGACGAAACGGAGGCTGAGGCGGGGGATGTTTATCTGCTCATCGCCGGGTTGACAGCCGTGGAGGGGGTGTACCACGCCTTGCTGCCGCTGCTCGGGCAAGCCGGAGACGACAGTCTGGCCAATGCCGCTCTGGCTGCGTTGGGCGGGCTGCCTGCATCAGGCAAATCCGTGATGGCGCTGCGCGTGCAGGCCTTGCCCAAAGCGGAACCAGACGCCCTGGCCCGCGCGGCGTTGGCGCATTTGCCTATTCGTCCTGCCCCGCGCGAAGGCGATGTATGGGATGGCTTCGATATCGGCGCCACTTTGTTCAGGGGGCGCTACACCATGCTGGTGGCGGCGCGGGACAAGCATAGCGGTCAGGATGTGGCGTTGAAAATTCCGCTGCCCTCCATGTTGCAGGATGAGGTGTTCACCGCTGGGTTCATGCGTGAGGCATGGATCGGCACGGCGGTGCGCAGCCACAGCGTGGTGCAATATCTCGAACTGCCGCCGGAGCGGCGCAGCGCACTGTATCTCGTGATGCCGCTCTACCATGGTGAGACGCTGGAAAAACGCCTGAACCATGCGCCGCCGATGAACCTGCCGGAAGGCATGGGTATCGCCTTCCGGCTATGCGAGGCTGTGCAGGACCTGGCTGCGATCGAGGTGGTGCACCGGGATTTGAAGCCGGACAATGTGATGCTGGTGGAGACAGGGGAGGTTCGGTTGCTGGACCTTGGCCTGGCCTATCTGCCGGGAATTGACGCAGCCAATGCGGCGCGGCCGGGAGGCACAATACGCTATATGGCCCCGGAATTGCTAAAGGGCGCGGCGGCCAGCGCCCGCACCGAGGTTTATGCACTAGCGGTGACTTTCTACCGCATGTTTTCGGGCGGTGCCTTTCCCTATGGGCAGTATGAGAAGCGGCCATTAGCCCGCGTACGGCCCGATTTGCCAAGCTGGCTCGGCGAGGCGCTGGCCAAGGGTTTGGCCCCGCGCCCCGAAGACCGCTTCGCCGATGCCGGGGCATTTGCACAGGCTTTACAAATTGGTCTCGCCGATGGGCGGGATGCTGCGCCCCGGCGAAGATACCTTGCCTTCACCAGCTTGCAGCTTTGGCGGGGGTTGGCTGTGCTGTTCGCCATTTTATTCGTGCTGGCCTTGCTGCGGACGATCAAATGATCCGCGTGCTCTATATGAGCGATCTGCATATCGAGATGGAGCGCGTAAAGCGCGGCCCGCTGGATGTGCTGCTGCGCAAACCGCCGCCGGAGGCAAAACCCTCGCTGAAGGATATGCCGCCGCCTGATCTTATCGTGCTGGCGGGTGATATTCATAATGGCGTGCTCAGCGTTGCTTATGCCGATGGCCTGGCCAAGCGCTTTGGCGCGCAGGTGGCGTTGGTGGCGGGAAACCACGAGTTCTACTTCAATAATCTGCCCGAGGCGCAAGAGCGGATGGCCGCGGCGGCCGCCGCCACCCAAGGCCGGGTGAGGGTTTTGGATAACGAGATGTTCACCATGGACCATGGGGGCCAGCGCCTGCATGTGCTGGGCAGCACACTATGGACCGATTTCAGCTTGAACCAAGAATGCACTGTTTCCAGCGCCTATGCGGGAGAGCGGATGAATGACTACAAGCTGATTGATGACGGCACCCAACGCCTGCGGCCGGAAATGACGCTGAAGCGGCATTTCGCCGCCCGCGCCTGGCTTCATACTACCTTGGGCCGGCTGAAGGCGGATGACCCGCTCACGCCAAAGCTGATCATAACGCATCACGCGCCTGCCGCCGCGTTTCTGGGCAGGCGGCAGGGGGCCATCGCGCCTGCCTACGCCTCGGACCTTTTGCCGGAATTCGAGCCGTATGCCCCGGCTTTCTGGGTGCATGGCCACACCCATCACCGGCATGAAACATTCACTCACGGCTTATGGGTCGTTTCCGCGCCGCGCGGCTATGCGCGGGAGCAGATGGGCAAGGCAGCGGCGTATCAGCCGGGCATATTGGAAATTTAGCTGCAGGAAGCGCGGGTGCGCGGGCCGGAATTGACAAGGATAAAGTTCTTGTGCATCACTCTATTTAACTCACAGGAATTTTTTGTCGCTAATGAGGTATTCCGCCTTCTCTGTTCTCACCCAGGCTTTGCGCGGCCATACGGGCTGGAAACCGGCCTGGCGCAAGGCGGAACCTGCCCCTTCCTATGATGTGGTGATCATCGGCGGCGGGGGTGGCGGGCTCTCAACCGCCCATTACCTCGCCAAGAACCACCCGGAGGTGGGGCGCATTGCGGTGCTGGAGAAAGGCTGGCTGGGCAGCGGCAATATTGGCCGCAACACCACCATCATCCGTTCCAACTATCTGCTGCCGGGCAATGAGCCTTTCTACGAATTTTCCATGAAGCTGTGGGAAGGGCTGGAGCAGGACCTCAATTACAACGCGATGGTGAGCCAGCGCGGCATCTATAATCTCTATCATTCGGATGCGCAGCGCGATGCCTATGCCCGGCGCGGCAATTCCATGCTGCTGCATGGCGCGGGTGCGGAACTGCTGGACCGCGCGCAGCTGCGCAAGGAAATCCCGTATCTGAATTATGACAATGCGCGGTTTCCTGTGCAGGGGGCGCTGGTGCAGCGCCGTGCCGGCACTGCCCGGCACGATGCCGTGGCCTGGGGCTATGCCCGCGCCGCCGACCAGCGCGGGGTGGATATCATCGAGAATTGCGAAGTGACCGGCATCTTGCAGGAAAGCGGCAAGGTGACCGGGGTGGAGACAACACGCGGCACCATTCGCGCCGGCAAGGTGGCGATGGCGGTGGCGGGCGCGTCCTCTTTGTTGGCGGCGAAGGCAGGGTTGCGCCTGCCGATTGAGAGCCATGTATTGCAGGCTTTCGTAACCGAAGGGCTGAAGCCGCTGATTGACACCGTGATTACCTTCGGTGCCGGGCATTTCTATATTTCGCAGTCGGACAAAGGTGGTTTGGTGTTTGGCGGGGATATTGACGGCTATAATTCCTACGCTCAGCGCGGCAATCTGCCGGTTGTCGAGGATGTGTGCGAGGGCGGCATGGCGCTGATGCCGATGATCGGCCGCGCGCGGCTGCTGCGTAGCTGGGGCGGGCTGATGGATATGTCCATGGATGGCTCGCCGATTATCGACAAGACGCCGGTGGAAAATCTCTTTTTAAACGCCGGCTGGTGTTATGGCGGCTTCAAGGCGACACCGGCCTCGGGCTTCTGCTTCGCGCATCTGATCGCGCGCGGGGCGCCGCATGAGGTCGCTGGCGCCTACCGGCTGGCGCGCTTCGCCGAGGGCAAATTGATCGACGAAAAGGGA
>JAGWOU010000102.1 GCA_028870815.1 Rhodospirillales bacterium
TCCCAGGAGGGGGTTTTTCCGAAGCTTTGACGCTTAGTCGCCAGCAGCCGGGTGGAACACCACCGTTCTCACCTTCTTCGGCGCGGGCAGCGCCACCGGTTTAACCACCTTGGCCGGCATGGCCGCCAGGATGGAAACACCCACCGAGGCCAGATACGGCATGGACTGGGTGAACAGCACCGCCACCCACAGCCTGGTCTCCAGCGTTGCCCAATGGTGGCCGAAGCCAACCGCCAGGGCAGCCGCCCAGGTGAGCGCCAGGATCACCAGCTCCTCGCGGGCCATCACCAGCCCTTGCACCAAGGCCGGGGCGTTCTCCATCTTCGGCGTCCGCAGGAACGGAAGCTTATTGGTGAACAGGCCCTTCCACACCGCCTTGCCGATGGAGTGGGACAAAGCCAGCCCCGCCACCGCGGCACCCAGGCGATCCATGAAGCCGCAGGGCACGCGGTTCTTATAGAGAGCCAGGATCTGCACGATCTTGAAGAAGAACAGACCGATGGAAGGCAGCATGAACAGCGCGATCGGGAATTCAAACCGCACCGGATCGAAGATCAACCCCAGCGACCAGGCCAGACCCATGGCGAGAAACACCAGCCCCAGCGCATCGCCGAACCAGGGCAGCCAGCCAGTGACGAAGTGCCAGCGCTGGCCCGCCGTCAGCTCCTTATTAAAGGGGTTGAACAGCGCGGCGGCATTGGCGCGCACGATGCGCATGGCGCCATAAGCCCAGCGGTAACGCTGCTTGCGGAAGGCCGTGTAATCATCCGGCATCACGCCCTTGCCGAAGCTCTTCTTGGAGTACACCGCCTCATACCCGGCGCGGAACAGCCGCAGACCAAGCTGCGAGTCTTCGGTGATGCACCATTCGGCCCAGCCGTTCTCGTTCAGCAGCGCTTCCTTGCGCACCAGCGTCATGGTGCCGTGCTGGATGATGGCGTTACGCTCGTTGCGGGTGACCATGCCGGCATGGAAGAAGCCCGCATATTCCCAGAACATCATGCGCTTGAATACGGAGCCGTCATTGTCCCGGTAATCCTGCGGGGACTGGGTGAAGCCCACCGCCGGGTCGTTGAAGGCCGGGGCCATGCAGCGCAGCCAGTCAGGCTCGACCAGATAGTCGGAGTCGATCACACCAATCACCTCGGCATCCGGCGCCGTCTCGCGCAGGGCGAAGTTCAAGGCACCCGCCTTGTAGCCCTTGTACTTGCCAAGGGTGAAGAAGCGGAACTTGGGCCCAAGGCGCGCGCAATGCTCAGCCACCGGCTCCCACACCGCGGGGTCCATGGTGTTGTTGTCGATCACCAGCACCTCGAACCGGTCGTAATCCAGGGCGGCCAGGCTATCGAGCGTCTGCTTCACCATGTGCGGCGGCTCGTTGCAGATGGGCAGATGCAGCGAAACCTTGGGCAGATACGTGCCCGCCGAAGCCGGGATCGGCTCGTAATGGCGCTTCACCACGCGGCCGAAGATGGTCTCGACCAGGTCGAAGTTGTCGGCGATGAGCAGGAAGAGCAGCATGCCCTGCCCCAGCGCCAGCCCGGCCCAAACGGCGGCGGCGCTGTAGGAAAGATAGGTCTGGCCCATATTCATCAGCAGCATCGCCAGCGTGGAAGTGAACCCTTCCACCAGCGCGGCGAAAACCAGTTTGCCGGGCAGGCGGATATCCGGGCGGCGGGAGAGCAGCGCCATGGTGGCCAGCAGGCTCATCAGCGCCGCGCCCAGCGCGTACCAGATCCACTCGGCATGGTTCCAAACCGGCCCGGTGAGCGACCATTTCTGGTGGCGGGCCAGCGTGAACATGCCCCAATAGCCGGCGGCGCGGCCCTCGAAGCTGGTCTTCCAGGGCTGGTCGAACGCTTCCATCACGAAGTAGTTCAGATGTTCCTTTTGCGCGAGATTGAAGAAATCGCGCAGAAAGCGGGCCTGATTGATATTGTTGGCGCGCGCCGCGCCGATGTCGATACCGTCAGACGGCCAGCCGATTTCGCCGATGACGATCCGCTTGTTCGGGAAGCGGTCATGCACTTCCTGGAAACGGTGCATCGCGTCCTGCACGGCGATGTTCTCCGGCACGCCTTCCCAATAGGGCAGCAAGTGCACGGTGATGAAATCAACCGAGTTCGCAAGTTCAGGGTGCTTCAGCCACACATGCCAGGGCTCGGCGGTGGAAACCGGCACATGCACCTGCTTTTCAACCTGATGAATATCCGCGATCAATTCCGGCACCGGCATATCACCACGCAGGTTGGTCTCGTTACCCACCATCACCTGCTTCACATCGGGGTTGGCATTGGCGATCTGCACCACCTTCGCCAGTTCCTTGGCGTTAGCCTCCGGGTGCCGGTCCAGCCAGGCGCCCAGCGTCACGTTCAGGTTCATGCCCTGTGCCAGCGCGGGTATCTGCCCCAGATCGCCCTCAACCGTGTAGGTACGGATGTTGTGGGTGTATTTCGCCGCCAGCGTAAGGTCGGATTTAATCTGCGCCGTGGTTGGGTAATCCCCGGTCTGCGGGCTTTCCCCCTTATGGAAGGGCGAGAACGCGAAACCGCCAATTTCCCCGGTATAGGGGGCAATGTTGGTCGCCGGCCGGTTGACCCCGGCCCACAGGCCAAACGCCACCATGCCCACGCCGACTGCCGCCGCCCAGGAACTGGGGCTGGCCCAACCCTTGCGGGCCTTGCGGGTGGAAATCATCGCCTCTTGGCGGCGGATTTGCGACTGGTAGGTCATGCGGAATATCCGAGCTTCTACCCGGGACTAGCCCCGGATCAGCGGGAACATCGCAATTCAGTGCGGCACCGGATGGGCGCGAATGTGTCCCAAGTAAGGCAAACAAAAATTAATCTTTTCGGCAGGCATGACGAAATGCAGTAAGAAATACATTTCTTTTCAGTTGGTTGAAAATAAGCCCTCAACCCAGCCTTCAGCCGCGCACGGTATCAGCGCAACAATCGCGCACGCCGCCAAACCGGGCTACAAGAAATCTATGCCTCTGATTTTGCAGCTCGCCATCCTGGCGCTTCTGGTTCTGTTGAACGGCGCCTTCGCGCTGGCGGAACTGGCCCTGGTGTCCTCTCGCCGCGCCATGCTCACCCTCATGGAACGCCAGGGCCTGCGCGGCGCCACCCGCGCGCGCATGCTGGCGGACGACCCGCAAAGTTTTCTGCCCACAACCCAATTCGGCATCACGCTCATCGGCATTCTCACCGGTGTGTTCGGCGGCGACCAGCTGGGCGAGCGCATGCAGGGCCCGCTGCGCCATATCCCCTATGTCGCGCCATATGCGGGGCCGCTCGGCGTGATTCTCACTGTGCTGGCCATCACCTATCTCACGCTGGTGTTTGGCGAGCTGGTGCCCAAGCAGCTTGGCCTGCGCCACCCGGAGCGCTTGGCACTGGTCGTCGCCGGCCCCATCGCGGTGCTGGCCAAAATCGCCGGCCCCGCCATTTGGCTACTGGCCAGAACCACCGACCTTGTGCTGCGCCTTTTCGGCCCCACCAAGGATGACCGGCGCGGCGTTTCCGAAGAAGAACTCAAGGCGATGCTGGTGGAAGGCGCTGAAACCGGCGTGCTGGAAAATGAGGAGCGCGACATTATCGAGCGCGTGCTGCGCCTGGCGGACAAGCCCGTGCGCGCGATCATGACGCCGCGCACCGAAATCGTCTGGATCGACCGTTCCGCCCCGCGCGAGGACATCATCGCCCGGCTGCGCGCCGCCTCGCATTCGCGCTTCGTGGTTTGCGATGGCTCGGTGGATAATGTCGCCGGCATCATCCTGGCCAAGGACGTGCTGGACCGAATGCTGGACAAGCGCGAAGGCCCGATCATCTCGCCCGTGCTGCGCCAGCCCATGGCGATTCCTGATTCCGTCTCAGCCCTTGATGCGCTGGACCGGCTGAAAGCCGATGAACTCGGCATGGCGCTGGTGTTCGATGAATATGGCAGCTTCGAGGGCGTGGTGACCGCCGCCGACGTGCTGGAGGCGATTGTGGGCGACGCGGAGGATACCGGACCCTCCTCCTACATCGAACCGCCGGCGGATTCGGTTTACGAGCTGGACGGGCTGACGCCCGTCGATGAAATAAAAGCCAGGCTGCATCTGCCGAATCTGCCGAATGAAGGCAGCTATCACACGCTTGGCGGGCTGATTCTGGCGCTGCTGCTGCGCCCCGCCGCGAAAGGCGACGCCATTATGTTCGGTGGCTGGAAATTCGAGGTCATGGAGATGGATGGCAGGCGAATCGAGCGGGTGAAAGTGGCCAAGGCAACCGGGGATTAGCTGGCACCCGCCGCCTGCCCGGAGGCCATTTCATCCAGTTTCGCCTGCCTGCGCGCTTGCCGCGCCTTCATCCGCTCAATTTCCTTGGCCGCCTGCGCCAGCCCGATGAGCAATTGCGCGCTCACCTCCATTTTGCGCGCGGCGCGTTCATCCTCTGAAAGTTTCAGCAATGCCCTGGCTTGTTTCGGCAGGTCCGCCGGAAGATGCGCCGCCGCCGCCACCACGCCCGCAAAAACCTTTTCCACGGTTTTGCGCGAGGGGCGCGGCACACGGGGTGCAGCCTTGGTCAGGCGCAGCCGCCCTTCCTGCCGCGCTTCATCCAGCTTTCTGCTCAGCGCCTCCGCCGCCACATCGCCATGCTCAATCAGCGCCTCTATCGCGGCATCGGGAGACACATGGTTGCCGCGCACCAGCGCCTGCACCTGCGGGTCCGCCTGGGCCAGCAGCAGCATCTGCTGCACCCGCGCCACGCTCTTGCTTTGGGAGGCCGCAATGTCCGCCGGGCTGAAGCCCATTTCCCGCAGCCGCTGATAGCCGCGCGCCACATCCAGCGTCTCCAGCTTCAACCCTTGGGCGGAACGCAGCATCACCTCCACCCGCTCAGCATCGTTGCCCCGGAACGGGATCACGCTCACCAGCGGAATCCGCGCGCCCCGGGCGATCGCCATGCGCAGGCCACGGCGGCGGCAATGGCCTTCGATCACCACGATCCGCCCATCATCCAGCGCGCGCACCACCATTGGCGGCACGTACCGCTCCTCCATGAAGGAATCGCAAAATGCCTCGATATGCGCGATGACTTTCGGGTCGTCATAATAGCGCAGATTGAACCCGTCCTCCTCCTCAACCAGAAGCGGGTCTATCTGATACAAATATAGTTTTCTGTTATCCTGCGCCTGCGCCTCGGCCGTGAAGCTCTTTAGCGGCTTGACCACAAATGCCATTCAATCCCACCAAACATTTTGTTCAAACATTTTGTCCGATTACGCGGCGGGCGCCGCGCAAGGTCGTGTCTGGCTTTATGCGGTCTCCGGGTTGCTTCTTTATTAATGGGTTTATTCCATCCAGGGCGGCGGCAGCAGGTTTTTGGAACGCAGAAATTCCGGGTTGAACAATTTGCTCTGGTACCGCGCGCCGCTGTCGCAAAGCATGGTCACGATGGTATGGCCCGGCCCCATCTCCCGCGCCACGCGGATGGCCGCGGCGACATTGATGCCCGCCGATCCGCCCACGGAAAGCCCTTCATGGATCATCAGGTCGTAAATCTGCTCCAGCGCCTCGGGGTCACCGATTTTCAGCGCATCGTCGATGGTCACGCCGTTTAAATTCTCCGGCACGCGGGACTGGCCGATACCCTCGGTAATGGAGGAGCCAGTCACCGTGAGGTCGCCGCTTTTCACCCAGCCATAAAGCCCGCTGCCTTCCGGGTCCGCCAGCACAATCTTCACCTCCGGCTTGCGCGCCTTCAGCGCGAGGGAAACCCCGGCCAGCGTGCCGCCCGTGCCGCAGGCGCAGGTGAAGGCATCCACCTTGCCGCCGGTCTGTTCCCAAATCTCCGGCCCGGTGGTGGCGCGGTGGCCCTCCCGGTTGGCCAGATTGTCGAACTGGTTGGCCCAGACGGCGCCCATCTCCTCCGCCAAGCGGCGGGAGACATGCACGTAATTGCCGGGGTCTTTGAACGGCTTGGCCGGCACCAGCCGTAAATCCGCGCCGATCATGCGCAAGGTGTCTATCTTCTCCTTGCTCTGCGTCTCCGGCATTACAATCACGCTTTTATACCCCAGCGCATTGGCCACCAGCGTGATGCCGATGCCGGTATTGCCCGCCGTGCCCTCCACAATGGTGCCGCCCGGCTTCAACGCGCCTCTGGCCTCCGCGTCGCGGATAATCGCCAGCCCCGCCCTGTCCTTCACCGAACCGCCGGGCGAGCAGAACTCCGCCTTGCCCAGAATCTCGCAGCCCGTCGCGGCGGAGGCGCGCTTCAGCCTGATAAGGGGTGTATTGCCGATCGCCCCGATCAACCCGTCCGCCACTGTTTCCATCCGTTACCGTCCTCGCTATGCTGCGCGCAAAAGATACGTTGCCGGAGGGTATTATGATAGAAGATGTGCCACCGCGACAGGTCTGGGAAGCGCTAATGAGCAATCCCGACGCTGTTCTGTGCGACGTGCGGACCAATGCAGAGTGGAATTTCGTCGGCCTGCCGGATTTGAGCCAGACCGGAAAACAGCCTGTGCTGAACCAGTGGCAGGTGTTTCCCACCATGCAGCCCAACCCGAAATTCCTGGAGACCCTTGCCGCGGCGCATGTGGAACATACAGCCTCG
>JAGWOU010000103.1 GCA_028870815.1 Rhodospirillales bacterium
GCCGGAAATGCAGGATGAGCAAGGCATGATGGTTCAGCCGGCCTGGAACCCAGACCCCACCCACGGCAACCATATCTATGGCCGGCATGTACTGGCGCAGTTGCAGGCGTTGGCATGACTCACCCTTACAAAAACCAACCCGACCATGCATTCTGGCGCCGCGCGATGTCCGGCATCCCGGCCGAAGCGCTGGACCCCGCGATTGCAACCCCTTTCTGCATCGCCCCACAGGACAAGGTGGTCACGGCGGGAAGCTGCTTTGCCCAGCATATTGGCGGCATGCTGGAGGTTATAGGCTTCACTCATTTTATCGCCGAGCCCGCGCACCCGCTTTTCAGGCCGGAGGATTCGCTGGCCTTCGGTTATGGACAATTTTCAGCGCGCTACGGCAATATCTATACCGCCCGGCAGCTTTTGCAGCTGTTGCGCCGCGCCTATGGCGAATTCCACCCCGTAGAGGATTGCTGGGAGCAGGATGGCACGTGCATCGACCCATTCCGTCCGCAAATCCAGCCCGGCGGCTTCGCCTCCCGCCAGGAATTCACGCTGGACCGTACCCGGCATTTCACCGCCGCACGGCGCCTGGTGGAGGAACTGGATGTGCTGGTGTTCACCCTGGGCCTTACCGAGGCTTGGCTCAGCCGCGAGGATGGCGCGGCCTTCACCATCTGCCCCGGCACGGCGGGCGGCGTGTTCAACCCGGCCCGGCATGTTTTTTATAATTTCACCGCCCAGGAGGTCGCGGCGGATCTTGCCGCTTGCATCGCCTTTCTGCGCGCGCGCAACCCCAAGGCCAGGGTCGTCCTCACCGTTTCACCCGTGCCGCTGGTGGCCACGGCGCGGGCTGAAACGCATGTGGCGGCGGCGACAGTTTATTCAAAATCCGCGCTGCGCGTGGCCGCGGAGATGGTGGCGCAAAGCCTGCCGGATGTCGCCTATTTTCCCTCCTATGAAATCATCATGAGCCGCGCCTTCGATGCGGGCAGCTACTTCGCGCCAGATAAGCGCAGCATCACCAATGCAGGTGTGGCGCATGTGATGCGTGTCTTTGCCAGTTCCTTCGCCGGGATCGACACGACTCCCCTCCCGCCCGCCGCCACGCCAAGCGAACCGGACACGCAGGCGCAAATCGACGCATTGATGCAGGCGCATTGCGACGAGCTGGCGCTGGACCAAGCCTGAACGCGGGCCAGCCTTGGCAACGCCGCCATTGCCAGGACGAAGCGCGGCCTATAAGCCGCCCCCTCAGCCATGGCATATAGCGTTAAGGAAATCTTCTACACCCTTCAGGGCGAGGGCCGGAATGCCGGCCGCGCGGCGGTATTCTGCCGCTTTGCCGGGTGCAACCTCTGGACCGGGCGGGAAGAAGACCGCGCGGCTGCCGTGTGTAAATTCTGCGATACGGATTTCGTGGGCATGGATGGCACCGGTGGCGGGCGGTTCGCCGCGGCGGTGGATCTAGCCCTTGCGGTGGATGCCGCCTGGAACGGCGGGGTAGGTAACAAGCTCGTCGTGCTCACGGGCGGCGAGCCGCTTTTGCAGGTGGATGATGCGCTGGTGGCGGCTCTGCACGAGGCCGGGTTCGAGATTGCCGTGGAAACCAACGGCACCATCGCCCCGCCGAAGGGGATCGACTGGCTTTGCGTCAGCCCCAAGGCCAATGCGGCACTGGCGGTAGACAAAGGCGACGAGCTGAAACTGGTTTATCCGCAAACCGACGCCATGCCGGAGCGTTTCGCGGGGCTTGGCTTCACCCATTTCCTGCTGCAACCGATGGACGGGCCAGACCAGGCCGCCAACACGCAAGCGGCGGTGGCCTATTGCATGGCGAACCCGCTCTGGCGGCTCTGCCTGCAAACGCATAAATTTCTTGGAATCCGCTAATGTATGAGCTTAGCAGGCGCTTCGTCTTCGATGCCGCGCACACGCTGGACCGCAAGATCGAGGTTGAATCCAGCCGCCGCATCCATGGCCATACCTATCTGGCGGAGGTGACGATACGCGGCAAAGCCGATCCCGCCACCGGCATGGTGATGGATGTGGGGCTGCTGGGGCGGTTGCTGGAAACCATCCGCGACGCGCTGGACCACCGCTTTCTGGACGAGGTGCCAGATCTCGGCCCCGCCACGCTGGAAAATCTCTGCGCGTGGATCTGGCGGCAAGTTGCCCCTGCCTGCCCCTCTTTATACCGGGTGAGTGTGTCCCGTGCTTCCAACCACGACCATTGCGCCTATTTCGGCCCGGAGGCTTGAGCATGGATGAAAACGCCGCACTGGTGCTGTTTTCCGGCGGACAGGATTCCGCCACCTGCCTCGCCTGGGCGCTCTCACGCTTCGGGCGTGTGGAAACCATCGGCTTCGATTACGGCCAACGGCACCGGGTTGAACTGGACGTGCGCGCCCCGCTGCGCCGCGCGCTTGCCAAAAGCTTTCCGGCCTGGAGCGAAAAGCTGGGCGAGGATCATGTGATCGACCTCTCCGTGCTAGGGCAGATCAGCGATACGGCGCTGACGCAGGATGCCGAGATCGCCATGCAGGCGAACGGATTGCCCAACACCTTCGTGCCAGGGCGGAACCTGCTGTTCTTCACCTTCGCCGCCGCCATCGCCTACCGGCGGGGGATCAAGCACATCGTCACCGGGGTGTGCGAGACGGATTATTCCGGCTACCCCGACTGCCGTGACGACACGGTGAAGGCGATGCAGATCGCGCTGAATCTCGGCATGGAAAGCCGCTTCGTGCTGCACACGCCCCTCATGTGGATCGACAAGGCGCAGACCTGGGCGCTGGCGCAGGATCTCGGCGGCGCGGCGCTGGTGGAGTTGATCCGCACTAGCTCGCATAGCTGCTATAAAGGCGAGCGGGAAACGCTGCACCAATGGGGCTATGGCTGTGGCACCTGCCCAGCTTGCGAATTACGCGCGCAAGGCTGGGCGGCCTTCACGGCGGGTTAAGCGAGAGCTTATTTTTGCGGCTTGCTAACAAGCAGCGTGGTGAACAACACGCTTAGCAGCACCAGCACCAGTGCCGAACTGGACGGAGAGAGCGAGAGCGGCACCATGTGCCAGGTGAGCGGGTGCGCCGCCAGAAGCGGCGGCGTTGCAGCGGCGCCGGAGACGGGTTCAGAACATCCCGAAGGATAAAAAGCCGCGGTGAAGACACCGGGGCAGGCGGGGAAAGTCATTTTGAAAAACGTCCCGTATGAGCAAACCAATCGACGCGGCGAGTGCCGGTCAGCTGGTTATGGCGCCGCCTGTTGCAATGCACAATAACCCATCATTACCATCAGCCTTGCAGCAAATGCAGAAGCACCAGCGCAAGACCTCGGTTTGAGCATAGGTCGGTCGGAAATTCTTCCCTTGCCCTTTTCCGCCCCCCGGCGTACACAGGCGCCACAAATACCCGCTGTTTCACAGGGTGGCCTTAACGGGCCGCCTTTTTTATTGGATTTTTGGCTTGTCAGAGAACCGCCCAACCCATACCGGCCTTGAAGGCCGCATCGCGGAGCTTATCGTGGAGCCCCTGGAGGCCCAGGGCTACGAGCTTGTGCGCGTGCAGGTGATGGGCACCGAGACGCCGACCGTGCAGATCATGGCCGACCGGGCCGATGGCACCGGCTTCACGGTAGAGGATTGCGAGAAAATCTCCCGCCTGCTCTCCGCCGTGCTGGACGTGGAAGACCCGATCGACAGCGCCTGGACGCTGGAGGTTTCCTCCGCCGGCATCGACCGCCCGCTCACCCGCACCAAGGATTTCAACACCTATGCCGGGTTCGATGCGCGGATCGAGCTGAATTTCCCCGATACCGCCAACCGCAAGCGCTACACCGGCAAGCTGGCGGGTGCCGATGCAGAAACCGTAAAACTGCTGCTGGACAATGGCGAAACCATTGAACTGGCGCGGCAGAACATCAAAAAAGCCAAGCTTCTGCTGACCGACGCGCTGATTGCCTTCACCACCCAACCCAAAGTGACAAACTAGAGGATCGCATGGACACCTCCGTTAACCGCCCGGAATTGCTGCTCGTTGCCGACGCCGTGGCCCGCGAAAAGCAGATCGAACGCGAGGACGTGCTGGAGGCTATGGAGCAGGCCATCCAGAAGGCCGGCCGCGCCAAATACGGGCACGAGAAAGACATCCGCGCCGTGATCGACCGCAAGAGCGGCGATGTGCGCCTCTCCCGCTGGACAGAGATCGTCGAGACCGTGGAGAATGAGGAAACACAGATTCCCGTCGCCATCGCCAAGAAATTCGCGCCCGAGAAAGAGATCGGGGACTTCCTGGTTGACCCGCTGCCACCGATCGATTTCGGCCGTATCGCCGCGCAAACCGCCAAGCAGGTGATCGTGCAGCGCGTGCGCGAATATGAGCGTTCCAAGCAGTTCAACGAGTTCAAAGACCGTGTGGGCGAGATCATCAACGGCGTGGTCAAGCGCACCGAATACGGCAACCTCATGGTCGATCTCGGCCGGGCCGAGGCGCTGCTGCGCCGGGATGAATGCATCCCCCGCGAGAACCTGAAAAATGGCGACCGCGTGCGCGCTTACATCTATGATGTGCGCGAGGAGCCGCGCGGCCCGCAGATCTTCCTCTCCCGCACGCATCCAGGCTTCCTGGCCAAGCTGTTCGCGCAGGAAGTGCCTGAGATTTACGACGGCATCATCGAAATCAAGGCCGTTGCGCGTGATCCTGGCTCCCGCGCCAAGATGGCCGTTATTTCCCGTGATGCCTCCATCGACCCCGTAGGCGCCTGCGTGGGTATGCGCGGCAGCCGCGTGCAGGCTGTGGTGGCCGAGTTGCAGGGCGAGAAGATCGACATCATTCCCTGGTCCCCCAATGTCGCCACCTTCGTGGTGAACGCGCTGGCCCCCGCCGAAGTTTCCAAGGTGGTGATGGACGAGGAAGCCGGGCGGGTTGAAGTCGTGGTGCCGGATAGCCAATTGTCGCTGGCCATCGGCCGCCGCGGCCAGAATGTCCGCCTCGCCTCGCAGCTCACCCGCTGGGATATCGACATCCTGACCGAAGCCGAGGAATCCGAACGCCGCCAGGAAGAATTCCGCCGCAAGACCGGCCTGTTCGTCGAGGCGCTGGACGTGGATGACGTGATCGCCGGCCTCTTGGTGCAGGAAGGGTTCGAGAGCATCGAGGATCTGGTGACAACGCCGCTGGAGGAGATCGCGACCATCGAAGGCTTCGATGAGAACGTCGCCACGGAACTCACCCGCCGCGCCACGGCCTTCCTGGAACGCCTGGCTGGCGAGCAGGAGGAGAAGCGCGTGGCGCTGGGTGTCACGGATGACATCGCCGCCATCGAAATCTTCTCCGCCAAGGATCTCATCACGCTTGGCGAGAAAGGCGTGAAAACGCTGGATGATCTGGCCGATCTCGCCGGCGATGAGCTGGTGGAGATTCTGGGCGAGGACGCGATCAACGAGGAGCAGGCCAACGAGATCATCATGGCCGCCCGCGCCCATTGGTTCGAAGGGGAGGATGGCGACGCAGCCTGACCCCCAAACATCGCCGGACGAGGCATTGCCGGACGAGCCGGAGCAGGGTCCGCTCCGGCGCTGCCTCGTCACCAAAACGCAAGGGCGGCGGGAGGAGATGCTCCGTTTCGTCGCCGCCCCGGACGGGACGCTGGTTTTCGACACCGGCGCAACCCTGCCCGGACGCGGAATGTGGTTGAGTGCCGATGCCGATGTGCTAGATTTGGCAGTCCGGCGTGGGGTATTTCCGCGCGCCGCCCGGGCGCCGCTGAAATTGCCTGAGCATTTGCGTACGCAGGTGGAGGCCGCGCTGGCGCGGCGGTTGATTGATCTGCTAGGTCTGGCACGCCGAAGCGGTGCTGCGATTTCCGGCTTCGAAAAGGCCAGGGAGTGGCTGAACGCAGGGAAAGGCGGCCTCATCGTCCAGGCCGCCGATGGCAGCGCCGAGGAACGCGCCCGTTTCGTGGGTGGCCGCACCATTCCATGCGTGGCGGTGCTCTCCGCCGCGGCGCTGGGCAAGGTTTTCGGGCGGGAGCATACGGTGCACGTGGTTATCGCCGACGGGCGGTTGGCGCGGATGATCGAAATCGAGGCGCGGCGCCTGCTAGGTGTTGCGAAGGATTGCGTAAGCGGGCAGTAGAGCCCAGCAACAGGGCCGGGGTAAAATCCGGCCGCGACGTGAAGATTGGACCGGATTAGGCATGAGTGACGGCAACGACCAGAATGAAACCAAGGGCAGGCTCTCGCTGCGCCCCGCAGCGCGCGGGGAAGCCGGGCATACGGTCGATGCCGGGTCCGTGCGGCAAAGCTTCTCGCATGGCCGCTCGAAGGTTGTGCAGGTCGAGGTGCGCAAGAAGCGCGGCGTTGCCGCCGCGCCCGCGCCAACGCCCGCGCCGGCCGCCACGTTAACCCTGCGCCCGCAACCGGAGCGCCCGGCCACACCGGCCGCCGCACCCTCCGGGCAGCGCCCGCGCCAGGGTGGCGGTGGCAATGGCGGTGCGCAGCGTGCCCTAACCGCCGCCGAGCTTGCCAACCGCCAGCGCGTGCTCGCCGCCGCCGCCAAGGCCGAGGCCGAGCGCCGTGAGCAGGAAAAAATCTCCATCCTCTCCGCCGCCGA
>JAGWOU010000104.1 GCA_028870815.1 Rhodospirillales bacterium
AATCCCGAAATGCACCGTAAATATGTGCAAATTAGCTAAAATACCCGCCATTTTCGCATAATGAAGCGCCGCTGCCATGCTTTTTGCGGGGGGCCCGCGCATCTGCCCGGCTAAAGTGCTGCTTGTTCCGCGGGCTGCCAACCCGTAAGAGCCGCCTCCATGCCCTTCCCCGTCACCAATCCAAGCCTTGCCCGGGCGCTTGCCCAGCGCGGCTATGCCGAACCCACATCGGTGCAAAGCGCCGTTCTCACCCCCGAAACCGAGGGGCGGGATCTGCTTGTTTCCGCGCAGACGGGTTCCGGCAAAACCGTAGCCTTCGGGCTGGCTTTGGCCAGCACCGTTCTGGGCGAGAGCGAGGCCATGCCCGCCACCCAGGCGCCGCTGGTTCTGGTGATCGCCCCCACACGCGAGCTGGCCTTGCAGGTGCATGCGGAACTCACCTGGCTGTATGAATTTGCCGGGGCGCGCATCCTCTCTTGCGTCGGCGGCATGGACCCGCGCCGTGAGGCCCGGCTGCTGGCGGGAGGCTGCCATTTCGTCGTCGGCACGCCGGGGCGGCTGAAGGACCATATCGAGCGCGGCAATCTGCGCCTGGACGAACTGGAAGCCGTGGTGTTGGACGAGGCGGATGAGATGCTGGATC
This sequence comes from Rhodospirillales bacterium, assembly GCA_028870815.1. Lineage (GTDB taxonomy): Bacteria > Pseudomonadota > Alphaproteobacteria > Acetobacterales > Acetobacteraceae > Acidocella. Next base: position 644 of record JAGWOU010000104.1, read on the forward strand.
TCGGCTTCCGCGAGGAATTGGAATTCATCCTGAGTGCCGCGCCGGAAAGCCGCCGGACCTTGCTGTTCTCCGCCACCATCGCCCGCGAGATCGCGGCGCTGGCCCGCACCTACCAGCAGAACGCGCTGCGGATCGACACCGTGGCCGCCAACCAGCCGCATGCGGATATTGAATACCGCGCCGTGCGCGCGGCCGCACATGAGCTGGAAGCGGTACTGGTGAATATTCTGCGCGCGCAGGATAGCCGGGCCTTGGTGTTCTGCGCCACGCGCGACAATGTGCGGACTTTGCACGCGAACCTGATGGCGCGCGGCTTCACCGCCGCCGCCCTTTCCGGCGAGCTTTCCCAGGCCGAACGCAATGCCGCCCTGTCCGCCCTGCGCGAAGGCCGCGCACAAGTGTGCATCGCCACCGACGTGGCCGCGCGCGGGCTGGACCTGCCGGATCTCGACCTCGTCATCCACGCCGATTTGCCGACCAACAAGGCCACCTTCCTGCACCGCTCAGGCCGCACGGGCCGTGCCGGGCGCAAGGGCGTTTCGGTGCTGCTGGTGCCGCCAATGCGCCGCCGCCGGGCCGAGATGCTGCTGCGCGAGGCCAATGCAGACGCTATCTGGGTGGACCCGCCGACGCCGGAGGACATCCGCGCCAAGGACGAAGACCGGCTGTTGAACCACCCCTTGCTCAACGAAACGCCGGACGCAGCCGCCCTGACTCTGACCGCCCGGCTGCTGGAACGCGCCGCGCCGGAAGTAATCGCCTCAGCCTTCGTGAAGCTGGCGCAGGCGCATTTGCCCACCCCGGCGCATGTGACCATTCTGCCGCCGGAAGCTGCCCGCCCCGCCCGCGCCCCACGCGCCGCCACCGGCCATGGCCCCAGCCCGCGCGCGACCGTGAGCAACGGCACCTGGTTCCGGGTGGCGCTGGGCCGCAAGCAGAATGCCGACCCGCGCTGGCTGGTGCCGCTCATCTGCAAGGCGGGCGGCGTGACCAAGCAGGAGATCGGCAGCATCCGCATCTTCGACCGTGAGACGAAGTTCGAGATTGCCCCGCATGCGGCCAAGGCGTTCGCGGCAAGCGCCTCCGCGCAAAGCGAGGCGCGGATTGAACCCGCGGCACCCCCCGGCAGCGCCCCGCCACGCCCGCATTTCGACGGCCCGCCCAAGCCAGCCTTCAACAAGAAGAATGGCCCAGCCAAACCACACGCCCCCAAACCCTACGCCGCCAAGCACGAAGGCAAGTTGAGCGAACAGCAGCGCCGCCGCCGCAATAAGGGCGGCCGGCCGTAAGCCACGCGGACTGATCCATCCCACCCGCCCCCGCGTATAAAAAGCGGAGGGGTAAATGCCGGAAACCTATCTGATTATCGGTGGCACGGGCGGTATTGGCCAGGCCTTGGCCACGCGGCTGCGTGGCGCCGCGCCGAACGCCACCTTGTACCTGACCAGCCGCACGGCGGAGCGTGCCGCCGAGGCTGCGGCCCCGTTAGGCGCCGTGCCGCTGGCACTGCGGGCGGAAGATTCAGACAGCATCAAGGCCGCTCTGGCGGAAGCGACGCAAGGCGGCCAGCTTTCCGGCCTGGCTTATTGCGCCGGCTCCATTCTGTTGAAGCCCTTGGCCAGACTCTCCGCGCAGGACATGCTGGAGACCTATGCCTTGAACGTGGTGGGGGCAGCACTTTGCGTTCAGGAAGCGGCAACTTCCCTCGCGGCGGCGCGGGGTTCGGTGGTGCTGTTCTCATCCGTCGCGGCACGGCAGGGTTTTGCGATGCACGCGGCCATCGGCAGCGCCAAGGCGGCGGTGGAAGGGCTGACGCGCGCCCTGGCCGCCGAACTGGCGCCGCATGTGCGGGTGAACTGCATCGCCCCCAGCCTGATCGAGACGAACATGGCCGCCCCCATCATCGCCAACGCAAAAATGAAGGAGGCAATCGCCGCAATGCACCCGCTGCCGCGCCTTGGTCAGCCCGATGAGGTGGCGGCTTTTGCCGCCTTCCTGCTCGGCCCGGACGCGGGCTGGATCACCGGGGAAGTGTTTGGAATCGACGGCGGCCGCGCCAGCCTGCGCAGCGCCAAAAGCTGACGCTTAGAGCGCGATGACTTTAGGTTCGCTCGCTTTGCGAGCGAAACTGAAGTCTGAATCGCCCTCTAATTTAATGATTCAGAGACGGCTTCAGACATGAGAGCGATCGCCGGGGCAATTCGATCTCATGTCATCCGGCTCTAGTATTGGCGCAGCAGCGCCACCAGCCTGCCTTGAACACGCACTCGCTCGGCCGGGAAAATCCTTGTCTCGTGGCGGATATTCGCGGGCTCCAGCGCGATGGACTGGCCCTTCCGCCGCAACCGCTTCAGCGTCACCTCGTTCTCATCTACTAGCGCCACGATGATCTGGCCGTTATCGGCGGTCTCGCCCCGGCGGATGATGACCGTGTCACCATCCAGAATCCCAGCCTCGATCATCGAATCCCCCTCGACGGTAAGGGCGAAATGCTCGCCACCGCCGAGCATGGACATCGGCACCTCGATCGTCTCCTCGCTGTCACGCAGCGCCTCGATCGGCAGGCCAGCGGCAATCTTGCCGTAAAGCGGCAAAGAAACCGCCCCCGCTTCCATTGCCTCTGCCCGCAGCCCCGGCAGCCTTGGGCCGAAATTCCCCTGGATCACATTTGGCGTGAAATTCTTTGCCCCGGCATGGCGCGGGCCGAGGTCCTGCGGCAGGCGGGTGACCTCCAACGCTCTGGCCCGGTGCTTGTGGCGGCGGAGAAACCCGCGTTCCTCCAACGCGGAGATCAGCCGGTGAATGCCTGATTTCGAACGGAGATCAAGCGCTTCCTTCATTTCCTCAAAGCTCGGGCTGCAGCCGGTTTCGCGCAAATGTTGGTCGATGAATAGCAGCAGCTCGTGCTGCTTCGGGGTGAGCATCGAACGTCTCCGAATAGAGGCTTGAAGAACAAAGCACTAACACGGAATGTTCTAGTTTAGTTCTCGTTTTCGCGTCAAGCGCGTTATGATGCGTCCAGCAGCAGAATGTCCACGACTTCCCCGGCCGCGGCTTCCGGGGCATGAGGCGCCCGGCGGATGAGCGCCTCCGCCCTGGCCAGGGCGCGCAACATGCCGGAATCCTGCGTTGGCAGCGCCGTCACAACCCAGCCATCGCCATCTTCGGCCAACATGGCGCGTACGTAATCCTCGCGCCGGTCATTGGCCTTCATCGGCGCGCCAAGCCTTGCCTTGGCCAACCTTGGCGCTTGCGGCGGCAGCCCGCCCAGCACGGCAATGGCCCCCGCCAGAAACAATCTGGCGCATACATAGGCCGAGACAGGATTGCCCGGCAGCCCCAGCACCGGCATGGCGTTGACGCTGCCAAAGATCAGCGGCTTGCCGGGGCGCATGGCGATTTTCCAGAAATCCAGCGCGAAGCCCTGTTGCGCGAGCCCGGCCTGCACGAGGTCATGCGCGCCCACGCTGGCCCCGCCCGTGGTCACTAGCATATCCGCCCCGCGCGCGGCTTCAGCGCCCGCCGCCACCGCGCCCGCCGTATCCCGCGCGATGGGCAGCAGCAGCGGCTCGCCACCATGCGCGGCCACGAACGCCGCCAGCATCGCCGCATTGGAATTGGCGATACCGCCAGCCGGCACGGGCTCTCCGGGCAGGTTGATCTCATCACCCGTGCAAAGAATCGCCACGCGCGGCTTGCGGTGGACACAAAGCCAGGGATGCCCCGCCGCGCCTGCCACACCGATATCACGCACCGAAAGCCGCCGCCCGGCGGGGATCACCTCGTCGCCCGCGGAAAAATCCCCGCCCCGGCGGCGAATATGCCGGGCCGCTTCCGCCGCCTCGTTCACCTGCACATTATGCCCACTGGCGGTGGCGTTTTCCTGGATCAGCACGGTATCCGCGCCTTCGGGAATCACGCTGCCAGTGAAAATCCGCACGGTCTCGCCATGACCCATCTGGCCGTTGAAGGGGTGGCCTGCCGGCGCCTCTCCAATCAACCGCAGGTTTGCTCCGGCAACCGCATCCACGGCGCGCACGGCATAGCCATCCATCGCGGAAACATCGGCGGGCGGCACGGTGAGACGCGCCAGCACCGGCCGCGCCAGCACCCTCCCATGCGTCTGGGCCAGCCCGACCATTTCAGCCGCGACCGGCTTCAGCCCGGCGGCGATCCGCGCCCGGGCCTCCTCAACGCTGATCATGGCGCCGAAAAATCTCCGCTCTTGCCGCCGGTCTTGCGCGTGAGCCGCACCGCCTCGATCCGCATGGTCTTATCCACGGCCTTCACCATGTCGTAGATCGTCAGCGCCGCGAGGCTCACCGCCGTCAGCGCCTCCATCTCCACGCCGGTACGGCCAGTGGTGCGGGCGATGGCCGTAATCTCCACTGCGTCCTGCGTCACCATCAGGTCGATGTTCACCGCGTCCAGCGGCAGCGGGTGGCAAAGTGGAATCAGCTCCCCGGTTTTCTTCGCAGCCATAATGCCCGCAATGCGCGCCGCCGCCAGCACATCACCCTTGGCGGCCTGGCCGTCGCGAATCAGCGCGGCGGTCTCCGGCTTCATCACCACTCTGCCCTTGGCCTCGGCCTCGCGCGTGGTGATGGGCTTGGCCGAGACATCGACCATGCGCGCCGCGCCATCCGCGCCGATATGGGTAAGCCCGCTCACGCGCCCAGCAACGCCCGCACCGCGGCGCCCACATCCTGCTCACGCATCAGGGATTCACCAACCAGGAAGCCCTGCACGCAAACCTTGCGCAGCCGTTCGACATCCGCATTCGTCTTGATGCCGGATTCGGAAATAAGGAATTTGTTCGGCGGGCACATTACGGAAAGTGCTTCCGTGACCGCGATATCCGTCACCATCGTTTTCAAATTGCGGTTGTTCACGCCAAGCAATGGGGTTTGCAGGGGCAGAGCGCGCTCCAGCTCTTCCTCGTTATGCACTTCCACCAGCACGTCCATGTCCAGCGCCCTGGCCAGCCCTTCCAGATCACGCGCCTTGCTGTCCTCAAGCGCCGCCATGATCAGCAGGATGCAATCCGCCCCCATCGCGCGGCTTTCATAAATCTGGTACTCGTCCAGCATGAAATCCTTGCGCAGCACCGGCAGCTCCACCGCCGCCCGGGCCATGCGCAGATGCGTTGCGTCGCCCTGGAAATATTTCTCGTCGGTCAGCACGGAAAGGCAGGCCGCACCTGCCGCCTCATAGGCCCGCGCGATCGTCTCGGGGTCGAAATCCGTCCGGATGACCCCGCCCGAGGGCGAGGCTTTCTTGATCTCGGTGATCAGACCCGGCCGGCCGGCCGCCGCGGCGTCCATCAGTGCCCGGCCAAAACCACGGGTTTTGCCAGCATCGCGAATCTCGGCCTTTAAGTCCTCCACCGGCTTGTCGGCCTGCAGCGCCGCAATTTCGGCGCGCTTGTCGGCGCAAATCTTCGCCAGAATATCGTCAACCATCACGTTCATGTCCGCTCTCCGGAGACATTCTTCAACCGTTCAAGAACCGCCAGGGCAGCACCATCATCTATGGCCGCCATCGCCCGCGTGGCCCCCTCCGGCAAACTCGCCGCTTGGCCCGCCACCAGTAAGGCGGCGGAGGCGTTCAGCGCCACCGTGTCCCGGTAAGCGCCTTTTTCTCCACGCAGCAAGGCCAGCAGCGCCTGCGCGTTATAGGCGGCATCGCCGCCTTGCAGTTGCGCCAGGCCGCAGGGCGCCAACCCCGCATCCGCCGCCCGCACGGTAAAGGACTTAATCTCGCCGCCGGCCAGCGCAACCACCTGATTCTCGCCTTCCAAAACCAGCTCGTCCATGCCACCGCCATGCACCACCCAGGCGGCCTGTGTGCGCAAGTCCCGCAACGTTTCGGCCACCGGGCCCGCCCAGGCGGGGTC
>JAGWOU010000105.1 GCA_028870815.1 Rhodospirillales bacterium
GCGCGGCCGGGGTGAAGTTGAATTCCGAACCGATCTGCCGCACCGGCGTGATCTCGGCGGCAGTGCCGGTGAGGAAGGCTTCGCTGAAAGAGGCCATTTCCTCTGGTTTGATATGCCGCTCGATCACCTCGATCCCACGCGCCTTGGCGAGCGCGATCACGGTCTGGCGGGTGAGGCCGTTCAGGAAGCAGTCGGTCAGCGGGGTATGCAGCTTGCCGTCCTGTACGAAGAAAATATTGGCGCTGGTGCCTTCCGCGACGAAACCGTCCCAGGTGTAGAGCAGCGATTCCTCAAAGCCCTCGGCCTCGGCCTTATGCTTGGAGAGCGTGCCGATCATGTACAGCCCGGCGGCCTTGGAGGCGACAGGGGCGGTGAGCGGATGCGGGCGGCGCCAGTCAGAAATATTGAGACGGATGCCCTTCATGCGGTCCGCGCCGAAATAATCCGGCCAGGTCCAGCAGGCGATCATCAGATGAATCTTGGTCTGCTGGGCGGAAACGCCCAACTGCTCCGAACCGCGCCAAGCCAGCGGGCGGATATAAGCGTCCGTGAGATTATTCGCCGCCATCACCTCGGCACAGGCCTGATTGATCTGCTCCCGGGTGAAGGGAATCTCGAAACCCAGCATCCGGCCGGAGGCGATCAGCCGGTCCGTATGGGCGTTCAGCTTGAAGACCGTGCCGTTATAGGCGCGCTGGCCCTCGAACACGGCGGAGGCATAGTGCAAACCATGGCTGAGTACGTGCAGCTGCGCGTCGCGCCAGGGAATGAGCTTGCCATCCCACCAGATGAAGCCGTCACGATCGTCGAAGGGCACGAGCGCCATGGTCAAAATTCTCCAATTGAAGTAGTCTTTTGAGACAGTCTAAACTTGCGCAGAAGTAAGAATTTTCCACACTTCATTGCGGTCAGCCAGCGGTCCTTGAAATTGCCATGCCTAACACCCCGACTCAACCCTACCCAGCCAGCAAACGCGAAACCCTGCCCAGCGCCCCGCACGCGGCACCCGGTGCCGGGCTGCTGTTTCTTCGTGAGGACGAACTGCGCGCGGCGCAAGACATGTTGTTCTTCGCCCTGCGGGATTTGACCAGCCCCGCGGATGCAATGCTCGCGGAGATGAAATTCGGCCGCGCCCATCATCGCTGCCTGCATTGGATCGGGCGCAAACCCGGCCTGAATGTGGGGGAGCTGCTCTGCATCCTCGGCATCACCAAGCAAAGCCTCACCCGGGTACTCGGCCCGCTCATCCGCGAAGGCTATGTAACCCAGGTGCCCGGCCCAACGGACCGCCGGCAGCGCTTGCTTAGCCTTACCGAAAAAGGCGCGGTGCTGGAGCGACAATTATTCGACACCCAGCGCGAAAAATTATTGGCAGCCTACCGCGAGGCAGGTGGCCCGGCGGTGGAAGGCTTCAAGCGCGTGATGCGCGGGCTGATCGGCCCCGGCGGACGGGCATATCTCGAATCCTCGGAGCCGCGCACGCCAAAACCGCCCCGCAACCCCTGACCCGGCCCCGATGACCCAAGCCGCCGTGACCGAGGACGCCCCGCAACCCCTGACCCGGCCCCGATGACCCAAGCCGCCGTGACCGAGGACGCCCCGCATATCCTGCTGGTGGATGACGACGCCCGCCTGGCGGCACTGGCGGGGCGCTACCTTGCGGAGCAGGGCTTCCGCGTCACCCGCGCGGCCTCGGCGGCCGAAGCTCGGGAGAGGCTGCGGGCCATGGAGTTCGACCTGCTGGTGCTGGATGTGATGATGCCCGGCGAAACCGGGCTGGAACTGACCTTCAATCTGCGCGCCGAGCGGGCCCCCGCGATGCCCATTCTGCTGCTTACCGCGCGGGACACGCCGGAGGATGTTCTGGCGGGCTTTGAAGCCGGTGCGGATGACTATCTTGGCAAGCCGTTCGACCCCAGGGTGCTCGTCGCCCGGCTGCGCGCCATGTTGCGGCGGGCCCAGCCGCCCCCGGTGCAGGCTGGCCCGCTGCCGCTGGGCGAAGCCTGTTTCGACGCCGAACGCGGCGAATTGATCGGCCCCAACGCCCGCCTGCGCCTTACCGGGGCGGAGCTGTCCCTGCTCACCACCCTGGCCGGCCGGCCGCATGAAGTGTTCTCCCGCGAAGCGCTGGCCGCGGCTCTGGGGCTGGATGACGTGAACGAACGCGCCATCGACGTGCAGGTGACGAGGCTGCGCCGGAAAATAGAGCCGGACCCGCGCGAACCGCGCTTTCTGCAAACCGTGCGCGGCAAGGGCTATGTGCTGAAGCCGGGGGCATGAAAATCCGCCTCGGCCCGCTGCAGCCGGAACGCATTCTCCGCAAACTGCTGCCGCGCGGGCTGTTCGGGCGCTCGCTGCTCATCGTGCTGGTGCCGATGATGGTGCTGCAGGGCGTCGCCTTGCAAATCTTCTATGGAACACATCTGAACGAACTCTCCCGCCGCCTGGCCGGCGCGGTGGCGGGAGAGATCGGCTTCATGATCGACCAGATCGACCGCGACCCCACCCGCCGCACGCTGGTGATGCAGGAGGCCGACCTGCATTTCACCTTCCATACGGTTTTCATACACAACCAGATCCTGCGCCATTTGCCGCCGCCAGACGCGCCAGGCCCGGTGGATACCGACCTTGCCCGCGCTTTGGTGCAAGATGTTCACCGGCCCTTCAATGTGGCGTGGCATGAGCATCCCGGCTTCCTGAGGGTGAATATCCAGATGGCGGACGGGGTGATCAGCATCGATGTTCCGCGCAAACGCCTGTTTATCGGCACTTTTTATCTATTCCTCATCTGGCTGATCGGTTCCGCGTTGCTGCTGGTGATCCTGGCGGCGCTGTTCCTGCGCACCCAGGTGCGGGGCATCAAACGCCTGGCAGAAGCCGCGGAGGCGTTCGGCATGGGGCGGGATAATGGGCCCATCCGCCCGGAAGGCGCCATAGAGGTGCGCCGCGCCGCCACCGCCTTCAACCGCATGCAGGAGCGCCTGCGCCGGTTCCTCACCCAACGCACCACCATGCTCGCCGGAGTGAGCCACGATTTGCGCACGCCCCTCACCCGACTGCGGCTGGCGCTGGCGATGCAGCCCAGCGTGTCCGCCGACGATCTGCAGGACATGGAAAGCGACATCGCGGAGATGGAGCATCTGATTGGCATCTACCTCAACTTCGCCAGAGGCGAGGGCAGCGAGCAGGCAGTGCCAACGGAACTACCGGCGCTGCTGGAGGAAATCTGCGCGGCGGCGAAGCGCGGCGGCGCCGTCATCAACCTCTCCACGCCGGAGGCGTTGACGGCGACACTGCGCCCCGAGGCGATGCGCCGGGCGCTGACCAACCTCATCGAGAATGCCCGCCGCCATGCCAGCCAGATCTGGGTGAGCGCCGCCCGCTCCGGGGCAAGCATACAGATTCTCATCGACGACGACGGCCCCGGCATCCCGGCGCAGAAACGCGAGACCCTGCTGAAACCTTTTGAGAGCGAAGACCCGGGCGGCACCGGGCTGGGCCTGGCCATCGCCCGGGATATTATTGTCGCTCATGGCGGACATATTTATCTGCTGGACCGCCCTGGCGGGGGATTGCGCGTCTCGGTCGATTTGCCGGGATAAGAACCCGCTTATCTGAACAAGCCGCGCAGCCCGTCTTCTAAGGGCCTGGGCGTAACAGACAGCGTCTTTTCCATGGGGCCGATATCGAAGTCTTTGTCTTCCAGCAAGCGGCGGATTTCGTCGCGCCCGATTTTCGGCATGCGCGGCAGGAGGCGCATCACAGGCAAAGCCGCCACCAGCAACGATGCGGGCACCGGAATGACCGGGGGCATTTTGAACCCCGCCACGCGGGCCACCGCCGCCGCGAAATCGCGATATTCCATCGCATGCGGCCCGGCGATGACGAGCGTTTGCGGGTTTGCCAAGATTCCGTCCCGCGCCAGATCAAGGGCCGCCAGCAAGGAGCGCGTCACATCGTCCTGGTGGATCGGCTGCACCAAGGCGCGACCGCCATTGGGCAGCGGCACCACGGGCAGGCGGCGCAGCAGGGCCGCCAGACGCTGGACATTATTCTCGCCCTCGGCGCCGTAGATCATAGTCGGGTGCAGCAGCATCCCCGGCCGGCCTGATTCCAGCAGGGCTTTTTCCCCGCGCAGCACGCCATTGCCATGTTTGTCAGGCCAGCGGGTGAATTTGCGCGTGGAGCCAAGGCCGATGAGCACGGTCTCCGGCGGCGTGGCCTGGAGAAGTGCGGGAATATGCGAGGCATGGGCCGTGCTGATGACGTATCCCGCCCCTTCCAAAGCGGTGCGAAGCTGGGATTCGGGGCCGGTGAGATCGGCGATGCGCGGCGGCAGGGCGCGGGCGGCGGTATCCGCCGGCAGACGCGCCACGTTCCGCAGCACCGGGACGACCGCAAGGCCCCGCGCCAGCAGCGCCCGGCAGAGCGCCGCGCCGGACCGCCCCCCGGCGCCGATGACGAAAACCTGATCCTGGGTGGTCAATCCTCGTCTCCTGGCCAAACGCGCGGAGCGCCCTCACCAATCACGGCTACGCTTTCCGGTTCGCCGTTCGCCTCCACCAGCGCCAGCAGCCCTTGCACGATCTGAACGGGAGTGGGCGGGCAGCCGGCGATCACCAGATCCACCGGCAGGAACGCATTCGCACCGCCCGCCACAGCGGGAGAGCCTTTGAAAACCCCGCCATCCACCGCGCAGTCGCCCACCGCCAGCACGAAAGCCGGGTCCGGCATAGCGGCGCGGGCCTGGGCCACCGCCTCGCGCATATTCACGCCCGCCACGCCGGTGATGAGCAGAATATCCGCATGGCGCGGGCTGGGCGTGAAACTCAGCCCGTATTGGGTGAGGTCATAGATAAGGTTCTGGGTGGCGCGCAGCTCCAGCTCGCAGCCATTGCAGCTGCCCGCGGCCACATGCCGGATGGAAAGCGCCCGCCCCAGACGCTTCTGCCCCGCCGCCGCCAGACGGGCGCGCAGGGTTTTGGCCAGCTCCTCATCCGGGGCGCTGGGCGGTAAGGCGCGGGAGAGCACATGCCGGGCAACGGTTTTCCAAACCATGGCCCACCATAAGCATCCCGCCCCGCGCCGTGAAAGAGTTACCTGGGCAGGAAGCCGACGATCCGCTCCGCCTCATCCGTAATCGGCCCGGCAATGGCGGCGGCCTTGCGCGCCCCCGCCTGCAGAATCCGGTCCAGCTCAGCCTTGTCCGCCAGATAGTCGCGCGTACGGCTTGCAATCGGTTCCACATGCGCCACCAGCGCATCCGCCAGCGCATTCTTGAACGGCCCAAAGCCCGACCCCGCAAAACGCGCCAGCAGAGCCTCCTGGCTCTCCCCGGAAACAGCCGCGAAGATGCCAAGCAGGTTGCGCGCCTCCGGCCGCTCCGCCAGCGCCGCCAGATTGTCCGGCAGCGGCTCCGGGTCGGTTTTCGCCTTGCGGATTTTCTGCGCAATCATGTCCGCATCGTCGGTCATGTTGATACGAGACTGGTCGGATGGGTCGGATTTGGACATTTTCTTGTTGCCGTCGCGCAGGCTCATCACCCGCGCCGTCTCCTTCAGCACGAAGGGCTCGATGCGCGGGAAGAAACTCACCCCGAAATCATGGTTGAACTTCTCGGCGATATCGTTCGCCAGTTCGATATGCTGCAACTGGTCGTCCCCCACCGGCACTTTCGTGGCGTGGTAGGCGTGAATGTCGGCCGCCATCAGGTTCGGATACACGAACAGCCCGGTGGAGACTTCTTCCTGGTTCTTGCCCGCCTTATCCTTGAACTGGGTCATACGCTTCAGCCAGCCCATGCGGGCCACGCAGTTGAAAATCCAGGCCAGGCGCGCGTGGGCAGAGACCGCGGATTGGTGAAACAGGATAGAGCGCTCGGGGTCGATCCCGCAGGCCAGGGTCAAGGCGGCCATGCCGTAGGTCTGCTCGCGCAGGGTGGCGGGATCCTGGAAGGTGGTGATGGCGTGCAGATCGACAAGGCAATAGACGCACTCATCTTCCCCCTGCTGCATCGCCACCCAATTGCGCAGCGCCCCCAGATAATTGCCGAGCGTGCCGGTGCCGGTGGGTTGGATGCCTGAGAAGATGCGGGCCATAATTCGTCTGTCTCCGTTACTGCTACGGGGTTAGAGCAAGATGAGCCCGGCTTGAAGCCCGCCCGGCTTCAAGCCGGTTTGCGCCTCCGGCGCAGCAGGCCCAAAAACTCCCGCAGATCGAACGCCCGCAGCAGCACGCCGGGCCCAAAATAAAAAACCGCTCCCACCAGCACCAGCAGCAGGAATTCAGGGATCGTCGTGACCCGGCGCGGCAGCAGGCGTTCCGCACCCCATAATGCTGCCGCCATCACCATCGTGGAGAACAGTATGCGCGGCAACCGCCTGCGGCTAAGCGTATCGAAATGAAAATGCCCGCGCCGGGCCAGCAGCGCGAACAGCCAGGCCGCGTTGAAGGCCGAGGAGAGCGAGGTGGCGAGCGCCGGGCCCACTGCCTTCAACGGATGCATGAACAACAGGTTCAGCCCGAGATTCAGC
>JAGWOU010000106.1 GCA_028870815.1 Rhodospirillales bacterium
GATAGCGGGTTTGTCAGGCAGTCGGGAGCCGGAAAGATCTCGCGCGCTTCCGGCTCTTCCGGCAGATCAAGGCCGGTACGTTCCACATAGGCGTCAGCCATATCCAGAAGCTCGTTGTAATTGGCATCCCCTGCGGCCACGGTTTTGTACAGATTATCGGCAAAACTCAGCACGCCGTTCTCGAACCCCGTGGTCAAACCGGTCAGGATAACGCCTTCACCGCCAAGCCGGCGGAAATCCATGGTTCTGCCTCCATAGGCACCGCTGACCGAGATCGTTACATGCTCCGTGCCCGGCGACGGTGCCGCTATGTCCCAAAGGCCAAGTACGCCCAGCCACCACACGAAATCCCGCCCGCGGTAGCGGCGCGGCGGACGGTCATGAGGCCCCACCGACAAGAACGCCTTGCGGCCCGCGCGGTTAAGTTCGTCGGCAATCTGAGCGCCAGAAGACCCCGCGCCGACGACCATCACCGCGCCCTCTGGAAGTTGGTTGGGATTTTTGTAGTGAAAGGAATGGATCTGCATCACCCCAGCGGTCTCGGGTACGATCGGCGGAATCACCGGATGTTGGAAGGCTCCTGTGGCGGCGACGATGCGGCGCGCCTCGATCTCGCCGGCGCTCGTTTTGACGAGAAAGCCGCCCTTGCCGGGTTGGCGCAAAGCCTCAAGCACCTCGACCCCTTCGCGGATTGGCGCCTTGATCATCGCGGCGTAGTCGACGAGATACTGTGCCAAACGGTCTTTAGTGACAAATTCGTCAGGATCGTTACCCTCGAACTCAAGGTTTGGAAACCGGTCGTGCCAGGCTGGCCCGTTCGCGACGAGGTTATCCCAACGTCCTGTACGCCAAGCCTCGGCCGTGCGTTGCTTTTCCAACACCAGATGGGGGACGCCGGCTTTACCAAGATGCTCGCTCATGGCGATACCTGCCTGTCCGCCTCCGACGATCAGCGTATCAGTCTTTTCCACGGGCATATCCGCATCCCCTCCTCATAAATCATAAAACCTGCCGGACGCAGACTGTTATATTCGGTCTAAATGAGGGGTGGATCAGCAACAACTATGATTTTTCGTAGCATTGGTTAGGTTACCCGAACCTTTAGTGTTGCCACGTCTACGTAGGCTATCGTGCTCAATTTTAGCGGCTTGCCGGATATTTTATGCCTGTGTGATTGAAATGGCGCGACCACGCGGGTTAGTCGAGATGGACGATATTTATCTTCACGATTTGTGGGCTTGAGGCAAGCATACCTATGCTCGAAAAGGATTTGCGCTTCCTTCAGGCTGTAGAAGGTTTCTTCGTTCAGCAGCTCGTCACGTAACTTTCTATTGAAGCTCTCGAACAGGAATGCCCCTGACTATCATGGCCTTGGCCTGTTTGATCCTCAATCCGTCAGAATAGTACAAAAATGCGCCCCGTACCCATCTGCTTCGTCGGCACACCAATACCTCCTTATCTAAACAAGTTGTCTCAATTCAACTGGTTTAAAAATCTCCAGGTAGACCAACACCACCACGCTAGAGGTCGGTGATCCCCCGCATGTCTTCTAGTCTCACGAACAAATCAATTATCTCGGCGATACAGATTATGGTTATATCTCGATAAGCGATTTTCTAAGTGGTGATATAGCTGCGTAGGGAAGCAACTTCGAATTCGGCCTCTTCAAGCCGGGCCTTTACTAGATCGCCTATGCTCACAATTCCGACGAGGGCGTGATTGTCAAAAACAGGCAGATGCCGGCAACGCTTGTTGGTCATCATCATCATGGCATCAAGTATTGTTGTCTCGGGGCTACAGGAGACCACGAGCGTTGTCATGAGATCTGCTGCTGTCCAGTGGTTGGAATGCTCACCTAGGTCACCGACGAAGCGCATGATGTCGCGCTCCGAGAGCATGCCAACAAGAACACCATGATCGTCGACCACCGGCGCCGCACCGACACGCCTTGCGGTGAGAAACTTTGCCACCTGTTGAATCGTCTGGTTACTGCTGAGCACAATTGAACCCCAGCCTTTCTCGTCGAGAATTTGGCGGATGGTTGTCATGATCCATTCTCCGCGTTTCATGCCGGATCCGCTCGAAATACCAGTTCGTGTCTTCCTCCGGCACAGACAATTCTGGCACGCTTCCAGGTGATCAGTTTTGCAAATGCCACACCAACCTTGCCCCTCGGCGCTTTGCACCGGCGACCACTCGTAAGCAAGTTACATTATGCGCCTTTTAGGCTTTCGGAGCCAGCGCGAAGGTGTAAAAGCATCCGACCAAGCCATGCAGAATGCACTGCGGTAGAAATCGTGCTTTGCACGATGCTCTGGCGGTGCAGCATATACGCCAACTTCACAGGCAGGGCGAATTAAGGTGTAGACCCAATGGTCATCCGGATCAGCGCGATCGCGGGCGCCGGATAGGTGCCAAACACCAGCAGCAAAAACAAGAGGATTGCGATAAGCGCATTACCAATCAACGGCGACACGGCGGTTGGGGCGCAGGTTTGTTCGTCCGGCACTGGCATCGCCATGGCAACCAGCACGCGCAAATAATAATAAAGGCCGATCACACTGCCGAGTACGAGTGCAGCCACTGGCCAGAATAATCCCGCACCGACACCGGCAACGACGAGGTAAAATTTGCCGATGAAACCCATCGTTGGTGGCATTCCGGCGAGCGAGAGCAGCATCAAGGCCAGGCTGCCGGCCAGAAACGGGCGGGTACGGAAGAGGCCCCGATAGTCCTCGATCCGGTCTGTATCGCGCCCTGCCCCCGATGTGTTGAGCAGCGCGATAATACCGAAGGCGCCGAGGTTGGCCACTGCATAGGCCGCGAGATAGAACGCGGCTGCCTGGACGCCCAACGATCCCGCGGCAAGAAAGGCGACCAGCAAATAACCGAAATGGGCAATTGAGGAATAGGCAAGCAGGCGCTTCAAATTATTCTGCAGCAAAGCGAGCAGATTGCCGCCGAGCATGGAGAGGATCGCGATTCCGGCAAGGCCGGTGCGCAACGCGGTATCGGCCTGGCCGCCAGCGAGGATGAAATACCGAAGGATCACCGCGAAGACGGCGATCTTAGAAACAACCGCGATGAAGCCCGTGATCGGCGCCGGTGCGCCTTCATAGATGTCGGGCGTCCACATATGAAATGGTACCAATGAGAGCTTGAAGCCGATGCCGGTAAGGATCATGGCGACGCCGACAAGGCGATAAAGATCGAGCTGTGTTCCCGCGCGGGCCAGCACGCCGATCTGGGCGAATGACATGGTGCCGAGATCGATATAGATCAACGCCATGCCGAAAAGCAAAAATGCAGAGGCAGCGCCGCCGAGGATAAGATATTTGGTGGCGGCTTCGGCGGGATAATCGCGCGGGCTGACATATGCGATCAGGCCGAGCAGAGAGATGCTGAGCGTCTCGAGGCCGAGAAAGAAGGACGCAAAGTGGATGGATGCTGGCAGCACGGCGGCGCCCAGCGTCGCCATGAGCAGCAGCAGGTAATATTCCTCGCGTGGCCCCCGCGCCTGCCCATCGAGATAGACATAGGAGAGAACGGCAACAACCAGCGCTGAACCGAGCACCAGACCGGAATAGAAAAGCACGGTGCCATCGACGATGAAAAGCGGTGTCACCTGGGTGGGCGTTGAGGGCGCCGCAAGCGGCAGCGCGATGCAGCAGAACGCCAGACCAATGATGGTCGAGAGGGCGGTGAGGCGATGGCTGCGGTGGATGGCGATCAGCAGCATCACCGCGATCGTCACCACGCCGAGTAGGGTAAAGGGCGCGAAGGCCACAAACGCCGCTGCAGTCATCGTGTTTCCTCCACGAACTGCTGGGATACACCCGCAGATGGTGCGCCGTCCTGCTGCAGAACCGCCAGCCCCGGGGCCACTTCGTCAAGAACCGGCTGCGGGTAGAGACCGAGCCCAATAATCGTGAGCGCCAGCACCGCCATGACCGCGAGATGCGGTGCGGTGAGATCAATGAGCTTTGCCGCATTGGGTTGCGGCATAGCGTTGCCGTGGAAGGCCCGCTGGACCAGCAGCAGCGCGTAGGCGGCACCTGCAACGAGCCCGGTGGCAGCGATGATGGTGAAGGGCACGCTGACGTGGAAACTGCCGAGCAGGATCAAAAACTCGCCGATGAAATTGCCGAGACCGGGCAGGCCGAGTGAGGCGATCGCGAACATCATCCCGAAAGCCGAAAGCCGCGGTATCGTGCCCCACAGCCCGCCCATAAGCCGCATGTCGCGGGTATGGATGCGTTCCTGCAGGGCGCCGACCAGAATGAAGAGCGCACCGGTGCTGATGCCATGCGCCAACATTTGCATGACCACGCCTTGAAGGGCGAGGGTGTTCCAGGCAAATACGCCGAGCAGCACGAAGCCCATATGGCTGACACTGCTATAGGCGACGAGCCGCTTCATGTCATTCTGACCAAAAGCGAGCAGCGCGGCGTAAAGAATCCCGATCACCCCGAGTGCCATCGCGACCGGTGCGAAGGCGTGGGCGGCATCAGGGAACAGCGGCACGACGAAGCGGATCAGACCATAGGCACCCGTCTTCAGCAGAATGCCGGCAAGAAGCACGGAGCCTGCTGTCGGCGCCTCGGTATGGGCATCAGGCAGCCAAGTGTGGAACGGCACCGCCGGGAGTTTGACCGCAAAGGCGATAAAAAAACCAAGCATCAGCCAGAAGGCTGTGGTGGGGCTCATCTTGGTGCCGAGCAGCGCCAGGTAGTCGAAGGTGAAATGGCCGGTCTCGTGCTGGTGAATGAAGACGAGTACCAGGATCGCGACCAGCATGAGGAGGCCGCTGCCCTGGGTGAAGATGAAGAACTTGATCGCGGCATAGAAGCGATGCTCGTGGCCCCAGAGCGCGATCAGGAAATACATCGGCACCAGCATCAATTCCCAGAAGAAAAAGAACAGGAACAGATCGAGTGCGAGGAACACGCCGATCACACCGGTAACGGACCAGAGCAGATTGGCGTGGAACAGACCGACCCGATCGCGGATTTCGGTCCAGGAAATGATTACCGAGGCGAGACCGAGCACGATCGTGAGCAGGATGAGCACCAGACTTAGCCCATCGAGATTGAGCTCGAAGGAGATGCCGAGTTGGGGAATCCAGGGACGGTCAAAACTTGCGATCCACGCAGTCTGACCAGGTGAGATGACGGAAGAAGAAATGATGGTGGAAGAGGTGGCTGTGCTGAGCAGGGGTAAGGCGACGAGGAGGTCGATGATGAGCACGAAAAGAGCAATCCAGCGCGGCCAGTCCGGATGCCGCGCGCCTGCGGCCCAGGCAAGAACGCCACCGACCGCCGGTATAAAGAGGAGCCAGAGCAAAATCATCGCAACACCGCTATAGCGATCAAGGAAATTGAGCCGACAGCGATACCGGCCGCGTAGAAGCGGACCCGTCCGTTCTGTGTTCGCCGCACCTGGTGGTGGAACGCCTGGGTTAGCCAAGCGACACCATCGTAGAAGCTATCGACGATATCATCGGCATTGATCCGTGCCGCCCATAGCACTGGGCGAACCAGCAGGCGATCATAGAGCCAGTCGAAACCAGCGGCAGCGTGCCAAAAGCGCCAGAGCGGCGTCTCGGCAGGTGCGCGTGTGGGACGCCAATAGAGCAGAGCGGCAAGGGCGATGCCGAGAAGGGGGACGGCACTCGCGAACAACAGGGGCCTTATGTCGGTAACCTCCATGGTCGCCGGCAGCACGGGGGCAAGCAGGTTGGAGAGTAGTGTCACGTGACCGAAGACAGGTGGCAGCTCGATCAGCCCACCCAGCACCGAAAACACCGAAAGCACCGAAAGCGTCACGATCACACGCCAGCCGTAGCTTCCGCTGACATGGGTGTGTTCCTCGCCGAAAAAGGCGATGAATACGGCTCGAAAGATGTAGAGCCCGGTGATGAAGGCGCCGAACACACCTGCAACCCAAAGCACGCGCCCGCTGGAGCCGTCCGCCCAGGCGCCGGACAGAATAGCCTCCTTGCTGTAGAAACCGGCCGTAACCAGTGGTAAGGCGGCGAGTGCCGCGCTGCCGATGAGGAAGCCCCAGAAGGCGGCGGGCAGCCGCCGCGCAAGCCCGCCCATTTTGAAAATATTCTGCTCGTGATGCAGCCGCATCGTCACCGCGCCCGCTGAGAGGAAGAGCAGCGCCTTGAAGAAGGCATGGGTCATCAGATGAAACAACGCGGCGCTCCAGGCGCCGACGCCAAGCGCCAGGAACATGTAGCCGATCTGGCTCATGGTCGAATAGGCGAGGATGCGTTTGATGTCGTTCTGGGCAAGCGCACTGAAGCCAGCGAGCAAGAGCGTCGCCCCGCCGATCACGCCAACTGCGAGCTGGGCCGCCGGCGCGAGCATGAACAGCGCATGTGTGCGGGCGATAAGATAGACGCCGGCGGTGACCATCGTTGCCGCGTGGATCAGCGCACTCACGGGCGTTGGGCCAGCCATCGCATCGGGCAGCCAGGTCTGTAACGGCAATTGTGCCGACTTGCCGACCGCACC
>JAGWOU010000107.1 GCA_028870815.1 Rhodospirillales bacterium
GAATGGTGATGCCGCCGGTGAGTTCAAGGCAGGGCGTAGCTGCATCGTTGCCGACGATGCGGTTGGCGGATTTGAAAGACAACCGGTCCAGCGCGCCGGAGGGACCCACGCCTTGCCTTGCCTCGCCGAACCGCCCGAGGTCTTGAAACAAGGCGGGCAGAGTGGCGGCAACGATGCTGAAATGCACGGCGCTTTCATCAGCCGCGTAAGTAGATGGTTTTTGTTCGCTTTCATGGAGCGGGTAAAATCGTTTCTCATTGGTGGCGTCGTTAAAGCGCACGCGGTAGCCGGGCTGAAAACAGGCGGGTGGCGTGCGCGCCAGATCCCACATCTTCATAGGCGTGGTGCCGATCAACTGCCAGCCGCCGGGGCTCGTGCGCGGGTAAACGCCGGTGAACGGCCCGGCCAGCGCCACCGCCCCCGCCGGGATTTTCGTGCGTGGGGTTTTGCGGCGTGGCACCTGCAAGGCGGGGTCACCACCCACAAGATAGCCAAAGCCTGGTGCGAAGCCGCAAAACGCCACGAGATATTCAGGCTCCGTGTGGCGGCGGATCACCTCCCGCACGCTCAACCCGGTGAGGGCGGCCACTTCCGGCAAATCCTCGCCATCATACACCACGGGCACCTCAACAAACGCATCATCCGCCGCCGGTTTCACGGCAAGATCAAGCCGGGTGATTTGTCCAGCAAGTTCCTCGGCTTTTACCATCTCCGGTGAAAACCGGATCATCAGCGTGCGTGCGGCTGGGATAATTTCCTCGATCTCCGGCAAGAGCTGCGCCCGCAACGCGCCCAGCAGCGCCAAGGTCTCGTCGAGGTCCTTCAGTTCGACAATAAAGCTGCAACGGTCAAGCGGCAGAAAGCGCATGGCTCAGGCGAAGGGTTTGACCGCGATGCCTTCAGCTTCGAAGAGCCGCCGGATCGCCTTGGCCATGTTCACGGCTCCTGGGCTGTCCCCATGCACACAGATGGATCCCGCCGCGATCCGCAACTCCGTGCCGTCATTAGCGGTGAGCGAACCTGTACGCACAAACTTCAGCATGCGCTCAGCGACTTGGTCTGCGTCATGCAGCACGGCGCCGAGATCGCGGCGGGGAACAAGGAGACCTTGCGGCGTATAGCCGCGGTCCGCGAAAATTTCTGGCATCACCGCCAGCCCTTCGGCGCGGGCAAGTTCCAGCACAGGCGTGCCGGCAAGGCCCATCAGCACCAGTGCAGGATCGGAGAGCTTGATCGCCTTGATCACCGCCAGGGCCTGACGCTCATGATTGGCGATGTGATTATAGAGCGCGCCATGCGGCTTCACGTAACGCACTTCTGTGCCCGCGGCTTTGGCAATGCCCTGCAAGGCGCCGATCTGATAGATGACATCGCCAATCAGGTCTTCGCTCGCCACATCCATATCCCGCCGGCCGAATCCGGCCCGGTCCGGGTAGGAAACATGCGCGCCGATGGTGACATGATGCGCTGCCGCATTGCGCACGGTTTTCAATATGCCGGCCGGGTCGCCCGCGTGGAATCCGCAGGCAATATTGGCGCTGGAGACCACGCCCAGCATCGCCGCGTCGTCACCCATCGTCCAGGCGCCATAGCTTTCGCCAAGATCGCTGTTCAGATCGACGCTTGCCATGCGTTTTATTGTCCTCTCCCTGCGAAGGCGCGGCAATGCGGGCGGATACCGGGCCCCGATGGATGGATAACCCATTCCGCCTAATAATTTCGTACAATTGTGAAGATTGCGCGATGCCGCCGAGTCGGGTCTATGGGCTGGGCGGCGTTTCTGCGCTAATAACGTGCAAAAGGCAGACGGAAAATACCGGAGGACGAATGCCGACCATCGCGCTCCCTCGCGTTATACGTCTTGGTGGCGGCAGTTTGGCCGAGGCCGGGCAAAGCCTCGCACAGCTCGGGCTGCGGCGCCCCGCTATCATCACCGACCGGTTTTTGCTGGAACATGGCGCGGTGGCGCGGCTGCAAGCCGTGCTGGAGGCGGCCGGCATTGAGGCCGTGGTGTTCGCCGATACAGTGCCGGACCCGACGACGGACTCTGTGGATGCAGCCACCCGCTTTGTGCGCGAGGGCGGGTGCGATTGCGTGGTCGGCTTTGGTGGCGGCAGCCCGATAGATACAGCCAAGGCCGCCGCGGTGCTGGCGGCGCGGCCCGGCAAGATGCGCGCGCTGAAGGCGCCGCACCAGGAAAACACGCCGGGTTTGCCGATCGTCGCGATTCCAACCACCGCCGGCACGGGCTCCGAGGCGACGCGCTTCACGATTGTGACAGATATCGAAACCGACGAGAAAATGCTCTGCCCTGGGTTGGCATACATGCCCACGCTCGCCATCGTCGATTACGAATTGACCCTGACCATGCCGCGCCGGCTTACCGCCGATACCGGCATCGACGCGCTGACCCACGCGATCGAGGCCTATGTATCCCGGCTCGCGAACCCGTTTTCCGACGCCATGGCGATTGCCGCGATGCAGGCGATTTGGAAAGGGCTGCGTGTTGCCTATCACGAACCCGGCAACCGCGCGGCGCGGGAGAGCGTGATGCTGGGCGCCATGCAGGCGGGCATGGCCTTCTCCAACGCCTCTGTTTGCCTTGTGCATGGCATGAGCCGCCCGATCGGCGCGCATTTCCATGTCGCCCACGGGCTTTCAAACGCCATGTTGCTGCCGGCCGTCACAAGCTGGTCCATTTCCGGCAATCTTGCCCGTTACGCCGACTGCGCGCGGGTGATGGGGCTTGCCGCCGGGGCAGGGGATGATGAAGCCGCCGCCGCGCTGGTGGTGGCGTTGAGAGTCTTGACGAGGAGCTTGCCGTGCCAAGCCCGCGCGCTTACGGGCTTGATGAGGCGCGATGGCGGCAGTTACTGCCGTTGATGGCCGAACAAGCGCTGGCTTCCGGTTCGCCGGGTAATAATCCCCGTGTGCCGGATATGGATACCATCATTCAAATATATCAGGAGATTTGGGCCTGAGCAGGGAGTGAACCGAAATGGGACGCTTGTTGACAGCTTTTGCTTGTCATCTTCAGATTAAATGAAGGACCGGTTCGGAATGAAGCTGGCCGGCTAAATAAGAGGAGATATTTCCAATGAGTCTCACGAATCTGGTATCTTTGAACCGCCGTGGCCTTCTGAAGACCGGCGCAGCCGCCGGTATGGCGAGCATGGTTACGTCCCAGGTCACATGGGCGCAAAGTGAAACTCCTGTAAAGATCGGCCAAGTGGACCCGCGCACAGGCACCTATGCCGGGCTGGGTGAAAACCAGATTCGCGGCGCAACCATGGCGGTGGATGAGCTCAACAAGAAGGGCGGTATTCTTGGCCGTCCGGTGCAGCTCATTGTCGAGGATTCGCAGGGACTGCCGGGCCCGGCAGTCAGCAAGGCGCAGAAGCTTGTAAGCCAGGAGAATGTGGATTTCTTGATCGGGGCGGTAAGTTCGGCCGTTTCAGTCTCGCTCAGCCAGTTCGCGAACCAGCATAATCTGGTTTATGTCGATATCGGCGGCCATGTTGACAGTGTGACCGGCAAGGATTGCAAATGGAATACGTTCCGCACCTGTTCCACAACCTGGATGGAAACCGACGCAGATTTCAAGATACTTTTCGATAAATTCGGCAAAAAATGGTTTTTCATTACCCCGGATTACGCCTTCGGTCATGCCTTGCACGCCGATTATGTGGCGCAGCTTACCAAGGCAGGCGGCCAGGCGCTCGGCAATGCGCTGGCCCCGCTGGGCACGACGGACTTCTCTTCCTATCTCATCCAGGCCCGCGCCGCGCAGCCGGATGTGCTGATCTGCCTGCAAGCAGGTGATGACCTTGTGAATGTGCTGAAGCAGGCGGTGCAGTTCGGGCTGAACTCGCAGATGGCCATTGCCGGCGCGCAGCAGGAGTTAGAGGTACTGGAAGCGCTGCCGCCGGCCGCCCGGCTCGGCTGGTGGACGTTCGAGTGGTACTGGAACCAGCCCGGCGTACCGCATCTGGAAGATTTCGTGGCCGCCTACAAAGCGCGTTACGACAACAAGGTGCCCACCGCGCGCTCCTGGTTCGGCTATGCCACAACCCATGCCCTCGCTCTTGCCGCGAGCCAGGCGAAATCGCTCGACTCCATTAAGGTGGTAAGGGCGATGGAAGGGTTGGTGCTGCCGCCCGAGATCGCGTTGCAGCCGGGCAAATGCTACTACCGGGCCGGGGATCATCAGATGATCGCCAATATGTTCCCGGGCCATGTGCCGGCAAATGCGACCTATCCGAATCTGTTCGAGGTTGCGCAGACTGTTCCGAGCGGTACAGTCGCGAAGTCTCCCGAAGAAGCGGGCTGCAAACTGGTCTATCCGAGCTGAGCCGCCTGGCTTGACTGTTAGAGCTGGCGCGGCACAAGCCGTGGCCAGCTTTAAGTATTCCAACCCGGTATTGTTCAGAGCGCCGCGGGCGCCAGGAAAGAGAAAACACCGTGGAAGCCTTGCTTTTATATAGTGCATTCAATGGGCTGATTGTTGGCATCTTCTATGCGCTGATGGCGCTGGGGTTGTCGTTGATTCTAGGATTGAACGGCGTCATCAATTTCGCGCACGGCACCTTCATGGCGCTGGGCGGTTATGTTGCCTTCACCATCGAGCCTTATGTCGGCTTCTGGGGAAGCCTCGTCGTTGCGCCGCTGCTTTGCGTTGTCCTTGGCGTCGTGGTCGAGCGTATTCTCATTCGGCCGCTCTACGGGCGCGATCCGTTGTTTTCTTTGCTGCTCACATTCGGGCTCGCGATGATCATGGAGGATCTTATCCGCACGATCTGGGGCTCCATCGGCCAACCGTTTGCTTTGCCGAATTATCTCAATTCGCCGCTCAGCAATTCGTTGTTCTTTCTCACCGGCTATCGTGTGGTGCTGATCCTGATTACAGCGCTTGTCACCGGCGCCTTGTTCGCGGTGCTGCGTTATAGCCGCATTGGCATTCGCATCCGCGCCGGCAACGCAGACCTGGAAACGATCTCGGCGATGGGCGTGAATATCTTCTTCTTGCGCGCAGCGAATTTCGGCATCGGCATTTTCCTCGCCGGTGTGGCGGGCATTCTGGCGGCGGGGCAACTGGGGCTTTCGCCCTCCATTGGCTCTCAACTGATCATGCCGTCTTTCGTGGCGATCATCGTCGGTGGTGTGGGAAGCCTCCTTGGCAGCGTGCTGGGCGGGCTGATCATCGGCATCGCCTCGGGCATCACCGCCGCGTTTTTCCCCGTGGCGCAGGAGGTTGTCATCTACGTTATCATGGCTGTGGTGCTGGTGGCACGGCCGCGCGGTCTGTTTGGTCAGGAAGGATTGTTTGAATGAGCAGCTCGATCGAGACCAAGCCGCAAGCTGCGCGGCACGTAAATACAAATGGGCGTGTCGCCGCCTCCGCCATCATCTGGGTGGTGCTGCTGTTTGTGCCGCTTTGGCTGCCCATGGTGGGCGGCTATACCGACCTTGCGACCCGCGCCCTGATCTATGCCATCGCCGCTTCCGGGCTGAATCTGGTGCTCGGCTATACGGGCGGGCTGTCCTTCGGCCATGCGGCGTATTTCGGGCTTGGCGCCTATGGTGCCGGGCTGTGCCTTATCTATATCGCGCCCTCTCTGCCGCTGGCGATTCTGGCTGGCACGGTGCTGGGCGGCATCGCCGGTATTCTGGTCGGCCCGATGGCGATGAAGCGCAAGGGCATCTATTTCGCGATGATCACCATCGCCTTCGGGCAGATGTTTTACTTCATCGCCGTGCGATGGAACGGTCTCACCGGCGGCGAGGATGGGCTGACCGGCTTTTCCCGTGTGCCGCTGCATATTGGCGCAGAAACTATCCCGCTCGGCGCGGACCGTTTCTATTACGTCGTATTGGCGCTGTTCGCGGTGGTGATGGCGGTGATCTGGCAGATCTTGCGCTCACCGCTCGGCCATAGCTTCGTGGCGGTGCGGGAGAACACGACCCGTCTGCGGTTTCTCGGCGTGGCGGTGGATAAACAGATATGGGTGGCCTTCGCCATCTCTACCTTCATCACGGCGCTGGCGGGCGCGCTGAACGCGATGCTCACGGGCTTTGCCTCGCCGGACAATCTGGGCTGGCAGCTCTCCGGATCCTTCGTGGTGATATGCGTGCTGGGCGGTATGCGCAGCTTCTGGGGCCCGTTCCTGGGCGCCATCATTTATATCGTGGCGCAGGATTATCTCTCCAGCATCACGCAGAATTGGATGAGTTTCATCGGCCTCATCTTCGTTCTTGCCGTGCTGTTCTTCCCGCAAGGGCTGTTGGGATTCATCAAGGGGAGGGCACGCTCATGAGCCTTTTGAAGCTTGACAATGTTGGCCGCCGCTTTGGCGCGCTGCAGGCGCTGAAGGGCATCTCCCTGTCGGTGGAAAAAGGCGAACTGCGCGCCATCATCGGCCCCAACGGCGCTGGCAAAACCACGCTGTTCAACCTGATCAGTGGCTTCTTCCCGCCCACGGAAGGCAGTATCACCTTCGATGGCCAGCCGATCGTC
>JAGWOU010000108.1 GCA_028870815.1 Rhodospirillales bacterium
GCCGTCCAAATCCAGCACCTTCACCGGCATATTCACGCTGGCTTTGCCCTGCTCCACGCGGCCGGTCAGCACCCGGCCCAGAAAGGTGTCGGATTCGAGAATCGTGGCGACCATGGCGAAGGGCGCGTCCACATCCAGCGCCGGGGCAGGCACATGCTTCAGGATCAGCTCGAACAGCGGGGTCAGGCTTTCGCGCGGGTCGTTCAGGTCGGCCACGGCCCAGCCCTGGCGGCCGGAGGCGAACAGCATCGGGAAGTCCAACTGCTCCTCATTCGCGTCCAGCGAGGCGAACAGGTCGAACATTTCGTTATGCACATCGTCCGGGCGAGCGTCGCCGCGGTCGATCTTGTTCACCACCACGATTGGTTTCAGGCCACGGGCCAGCGCCTTGCCGAGCACGAATTTGGTCTGCGGCAGCACGCCCTCGGCGGCATCCACCAGGATCACGGCGCCATCCACCATGCTCAGAATACGCTCAACCTCGCCGCCGAAATCGGCGTGGCCTGGGGTGTCGACGATGTTGATGCGCACATCGTTCCAAACCACGGAGGCAACCTTCGCCAGAATCGTGATGCCACGCTCTTTTTCCAGGTCGTTGCGGTCCAGCGCGCGCTCGGCCACCGCCTGGTGAGCGGCGAAAGCACCGGATTGCTTCAGCAGCTGGTCGGTGAGGGTGGTTTTGCCATGGTCAACATGGGCGATGATGGCGATATTGCGGATTTTCGGCGCGGACATCTGAACACTACCTATCGAAATGAGCAAACCGGCCAGGCCGGGGCGCTTGGGGTCGCCTCGGTCTGGCCGGGATGCTCGTTGCTGATTTGTGCCCCCGCATAGCGATATTGCGCCGCGAAAGCGAGGGGAAAAACATCATTTGCCGGACATGGGTGCCAGACATGGGCGCCGGACATGGCGCGTTGCACCGGAAAAACGGGAATCCCGGCATTGGGCGCCGCGCAGCGCCCAAACCGGGATTAAGCAGGATTATTGCGGATTTGTGTTCGTCATGGGGTTCGGGGACATGCCGGTTGCGGCGTTGTGAGACATGCCAGGAGTATTTTGCATGCTGCCCGTGGGGGCGCTTTGGTCATGGGTCACCCCGCCGCCCTCGGACATGTCTCCCGCGCGGGACGTGGTGTTCACGGACGGCGCCATGGTGCCGACATCTCCATCGTTATCGCCATCCTGATTCGCGCCGTCGCCCTGATATATGCGGTTGTTGCTGGACATGCCGCTGCCGGAGGACATGCCATTATTGGATGACATGTCTTGCCCAGGCTCCATATTCTGCATGGCCATATGCGTTTCCTGGGCGGCGGTGGCGTAATCGCCGGTCTCAACCGCATGGCGCGCCCGCTGCACGGCCATCACACCCGGGGACTGATCGAGTGAAGAGGCGGAGTTGGCATCCACGCTGCGGGTGAGCATGCGGGTTTCAGCGTGGGAAAGGGCTGATTCCGCGCGCATTTTGTCGTGATGCGCGATGGCGTGCTCGGCCATATGCAGATAGACGCGCGGGCCCGCATTTTCCGGCATGCCCTCATGGTGCGCCCAGTGGTGCGAGGGGTTCATCATGCCTTCACCCGCGGCTGTTTGACTCATGCCGGAGCTGGACATTCCGTTGGACGATTGATCGCTAGGAGCCATGTTGCCGGGAGACATTCCAGGCTGCGAGTTCGCGGGGGCGCTCACCGCGCCGGTGGGGGCGGGGCTCGACATCGTATTGGTTTGGGCAAAGGCAGCGCCGCCAGTCATTAAAAGAGCGGCTGATGCCATCCAGATATTACGCATGGTAAGTCTCCTTTGAACAAATTATGCGGCTTAGTTTGCCGCTGACTTCCTGTTTCAAGCTGGGACGAGACGGGGCGAGACCAAGGGGCAGGGGCTGGAGGCTGTATTAAAGCCTCGTCACAACCGGCGGATTCGATTACAAAAGGCACAGGCTTCACTGGGATAGGCATGAAATTCCGCATCGCTCTTGGCGCGCTGGTTTTGGGCGCCGCGCCGGCCATGGCTGATATGCCGGATGGCGCCGCCTGCGCGGCGGCGGGCCACGCTGCCGAGCTTGCCGATGCGTTGCCGCCCAATCTGCTGCTTTCCATCGGCATGGTGGAAAGCGGCCGGGATGACGTGCTGACCGGACGCTTTGCCCCCTGGCCCTGGACGGTGAATGTCGACGGCAACGGCCAGTATTTTAACAGCGAACAGGATGCCGAGGCTTTTGTCCGGCTGGCGGAAGCCTCG
This sequence comes from Rhodospirillales bacterium, assembly GCA_028870815.1. Classification (GTDB taxonomy): domain Bacteria; phylum Pseudomonadota; class Alphaproteobacteria; order Acetobacterales; family Acetobacteraceae; genus Acidocella. The sequence goes on from JAGWOU010000108.1 coordinate 2,245, forward strand.
GGCGCACGGGACATAGATGTGGGCTGTTTCCAGGTGAGCCTGGAATATCATCCAGATGCCTTCGCCTCGCTGGACGATGCCTTCAACCCGGCCAGCAATGCCGCTTATGCCGCCCAGTACCTAACCCAGCTAAAGGCGCAGACGGGTTCCTGGAACAGCGCCATCGCCGATTACCATTCGGCGATGCCCGATCTTGGCCTGCCATACCAACGCAAGGTGCTCGCCGCATGGAGGCGTCTTGGCAATCTGCCGCCGGACCTCGGAGCCGATATCGACAGCGCGGCCTTCGCGGCGCCGGACCCGGTTGTGGTGCTGCAATCCCCCGAGGCGCGGAAAGTGCATGTTTACGCTATTAATGAGTCGCAAAGCGCGGCGTGGCAGCCAGGGATGCCGCATGTCATAGACAATCCGTGAGGCCAAAAACCAGCCCCGGCAGTTGCAGGAGCAAATTTCCGGCTCTAGAGCAGGCTCACCATGAGCGAAAACACCAATACCTCCCAGCTGAGCTGGCCCTTCCGTGAAGCCGAACGCATTGCCGAGCGGCTGAAACAGAAAGGCAAGACCGAGGCGCTGTTCGAGACGGGCTATGGCCCCTCCGGCCTGCCGCATATCGGCACGTTCGGCGAGGTGGCGCGTACCAGCTGGGTGCGCAAGGCGTTCACGGAGCTGACGGGGCTGAAGTCCCGCCTGCTGGCGTTTTCGGACGATATGGATGGCCTGCGCAAGGTGCCGGACAATGTGCCGAACAAGGAGATGCTGCGCGAGTTTCTGGGCAAGCCGCTGACGCGCATCCCCGACCCGTTCGGCAAGTTTGAGAGCTTCGGCGCCCATAACAACAACATGCTGCAGGACTTCCTGCGCGCCTTCGGGTTTGAGTTCGAGTTCGCCTCCGCCAGCGATTATTATGCCTCCGGCCGGTTCGATGCGGCTTTGCTGCATGTGCTGAAGCATCATGACGAGATCGTGCAGATCATCCTCCCGACGCTGGGGGCGGAGCGCAAGGCGACCTATTCACCGATCCTGCCCATCCATCCGCGTACGGGCATCGTGATGCAGGTGCCCATCGACAAGGTGGATGCCGAGCACGGCACCGTGCTCTGGACCGACCCGGAAAGCGGCATCAGGTTCGAGACTTCCGTGCTGGGTGGCAATGCCAAGCTGCAATGGAAGGCGGACTGGGCGATGCGCTGGTACGCGCTGGACGTTGATTACGAGATGTCCGGCAAGGACCTCATCGATTCCGTGAAGCTCTCTTCCACAATTTGCCGAGCACTGGGCAAGGAGCCGCCGCTGAACCTGACCTACGAGCTGTTCCTGGACGATAAGGGCCAGAAGATCAGCAAGTCCAAGGGCAATGGGCTTTCCATCGAGCAATGGCTGACCTATGCGCCGAAGGAGAGTTTGGCGCAGTTCATGTATCATGCGCCGCAGCGGGCCAAGAAGCTGTTCTTTGATGTGATCCCCCGCTCGACGGATGATTACATCAATTACGTTGCGGCCCTGCCCACGGCGGAGAAGCCGCATGACAATCCGGCCTGGCATATTCATGGCGGGGTGCTGCCCAACCATGCGGGCTCGCCGATCAGCTTCACTATGCTGTTGAACCTTGCCTCGGTGAGCAATGCGGACAGCGCCGAGATGCTCTGGGGTTTCATCCGTGCCTATATGCCGGAGATCAACGCCGAGAGCTTCCCGTTCCTGGCGGAGCTGGTGCATTACGCCGTGGCCTATAACCGCGATTTCGTGGCGCCCAAGCGCCAGTACCGCGCGCCGAGTGCCGCCGAACGCGCGGCGCTGGAGGATTTGCGGGACCGGCTGGCCAGCGGCAAGGAGGCTGAATACCCCGGCGACACCCAGGCCGAGCGGTTGCAGAACCTGGTTTATGCCGTGGGCAAAGAGCAGGACTTCAAACCCCTGAAGGCGTGGTTCGACTGCCTTTACCAAGTGCTGCTGGGCACCCAGGAAGGACCGCGCTTTGGCGGGTTCATTGCACTTTATGGCGTGGAGCGGACGATTGCGCTGATCGAGATGTGCCTGGCTCGCCAGGAGGCGGCGGCCTGAGTCCTTGCGCAGGCTGCTAAAGTTTCTGCCGCCCATTTTCGGGCTTCTGCTGCTCGTCGCCATTGTCTTTGGGCTGCACAGGGTCTTGGAGAAGGTTGGCTTGGCCGCGATATTCGCGGCCTTTTTGGCGACGCCGTTCTGGGATGTGGTGCGCGCCGTGGGGTTGTTGGCGGCGTCCATCTGCATCATGGCGGCGTATGATCTGCCGGGAGTATTCTTCGCCCGGCGTGGCGGGGGCAGCCCGCATCTGCCTTATCCCAGCATTGGGCTGGCCTCTTTCTGCGCCTATGCGCTGAGCCATGTGCTGGGCGCCACGGCGCTGACGGCCGCTGCCATACGCTTGCGGTTTTATGCGCATTGGGATGTGCCGCCTGGCGGCATCGCGCGGATTGTGGCCCTTTCCGGCAGCAGCTTCACCTTGGGCGTGCTGAGTCTGCTTGGCACGCTGTTGCTGGCGGACCCTTCCTCGGTGCCGTTGCCGGGAGCACTGGAGTCTGGCCTGCTGCGCGCGCTTGGCCTGGCGCTGCTGGCGGTGCCGGTGTTTTACGTGCTGGGGGCGCGCAAGCGGGACGCGGTGGTGGTGCTCGGCAAGCGCATCGCCTTGCCGGGGGCGCGGATCGCCCTGGCGCAGATCGTCACGTCTTGCCTCGATATCTGTTGCGCCTGCGCCATTCTGCATGCCGTGCTGCCGGCCGCGCAGGGGCTTACTTACACAACCACCCTAAGCCTGTATCTGGGCGCGTTCGCCGCCGGCGTGCTCTCGGGCCTGCCCGGCGGGGTGGGCGTGTTTGATTCCGTGCTGCTGCTGGGGTTTTCCGGCTATTTGCCCGCCGCCCAGGCGCTGGGGGCCATTTTGTTGTTCCGCGTCATGTACTTTCTTACCCCGGCATGCTTGGCCGGGTTATGTTACGCAGGGCACGAGCTCTGGATATATGCCTCAAGGAACCGCAAACCATGACCATGCAACAGACCATCTCCCCGGTTGATGGCAGCGTGTATGTAAAGCGTGCTTACGCCACGCCGGCCGAGATCTCCGCCACGCTGGACCGCGCCGTGAAGGCGCAAAGCCAGTGGAAGCACACCAGCATCGCCGAGCGCGCCGCGATTTGTCACAAATTCTGCGACGCGCTGCTGGCGCATGCGAATGAGATCGGGCTGGAAATCTGCTGGCAGATGGGCCGCCCCATTTCCCAGGCGCCGAACGAGGCTCGCTCCGGGGTTGAGCGCGCGCGTTTCATGATCGAGGAAGCCGAGGCGGGCTTGGCAGCCTATGATCCTGGCCCAAAGGAAGGCTTCAAACGCTATATCAAGCGCGACCCGCTGGGCGTGGTGTATGTGATCGCACCCTGGAACTACCCGATTTTGACCACGGTGAACTCGGTGGTTCCCGCCATTATGGCGGGCAATGCCGTTATCCTGAAGCACTCGCCGCAGACCCCGCTGGTGGCCGAACGCTTCGCCCAGGCCTTCGCCGAGGCCGGATTGCCGGATGGCGTGTTCCAGGTGCTGCATCTCGCGCATGAGGACGCCGAGGCCACGATTCGGGATTCGCGGGTGAATCATGTGGCGTTTACGGGCTCTGTGGCGACTGGCCATAAGGTGCAGCGCGCCGCCGCCGACCGCTTTATTTCCGTGGGGCTGGAGCTGGGTGGCAAGGACCCCGGTTATGTGCGCGAAGATGCGGACGTGGCCTTCGCGGTGGAAAACCTCATCGACGGTGCGTTCTTCAATTCCGGCCAATGCTGCTGCGGCATCGAGCGGCTTTATCTGCACGAGAAAGTGTATGACGAGTTCATTGAGCGCGCGGTGGCAATGGCGAATGCCTATCGTCTTGGCGACCCGACCCGGCAGGATACGAATCTAGGGCCCGTGGTGAATACCCGCGCCGCCGAATTCATCCGCGGCCAGGTGGCGGAGGCGGTTTCGCAAGGGGCGAAAACGCTAGTGGATACCTCCCGCTTCGAGGCGGACAAGCCCGGCAGCACCTATGTGGCGCCGCAGATTCTGGTGGATGTGAACCATTCCATGCGGGTGATGACGGAGGAAACCTTCGGGCCGATTGTTGGTGTGATGAAGGTGAAGTCCGACGAGGAAGCACTGGCGCTGATGAACGACACGCCGTTCGGCCTCACCGCCGCCATCTTCACCCGCGATGCCAAGGCCGCCGAGGTGCTGGGCGACAGGATCGAAACCGGC
>JAGWOU010000109.1 GCA_028870815.1 Rhodospirillales bacterium
GCAAGCCTCCGTGCGATACGCGCCGCGCCGGACCATTCTCAGTGGCCTGGTGGATGAGGTTGGAGAGACCGCGAATATAGGCACACTGGACGGCGGCGAAGTGGCTTATCTAGACCGCGTGGAAGCCAAACACTGGCCGCTGCAGCTAAACTTTCATATCGGCTCACGGGTGCCGCTGCATTGCACCGCCATCGGCAAGCTGTTTCTCGCGTATATGCCCGAGCGCCAGCGCACCGCGCTGCTCGACGTTCTGGATCTGCATAAATTCACGCCCCATACCATCACCACTTTGCCAGAGTTGCAAGCTGAGCTTGCCAATGTGCGCAGAGAAGGGCTTTGCCTCGACCGCGAGGAATATATCTCGGGCGTGGTTTGCATCGCCGCACCGATCTTCTCCGCGAAAGGGGAAATGCAGGCGGGTGTCGCCATTCAATCGCCGGCGGCGCGGATGTCCGTCCAGGATGCGCTGCGCCATAGCGAGAAACTGCAACGCGCGGCGCGGGCGCTGGCGGAAAGTTTCGCGTGGGAGAATTCCTCATCAACATAACGGCGCGTTGAACGCCGGGGGATTTGGATATGAAGTGCACAGTCAATCATGGCGCCTTTCCGAAATTGAAAAGGCTGGTGCTGGCATATTTTCCGCTGGCGCGGTGACGAAGCGGCAGGAGCCTGGCAATGAATTTCGCTGCCCCCTCGCCTGAGTTGCAGCCCTTGCCAGGGGCCGATACGCCCGCCTATCTCTGCCCGCCGGATTTGCTGCTGCGCGCACGGCGGCTGGGAACGTTGCCCGTCGCTGTTGCCGGCGCCGGCGCGGCGCATGTGCTGCAAAGCCTGGCCTGGGCGGTGGGGTTTGGGTTGGTGGCCCCCATTCTTGTCGGAGACCCCAAGGCGATAGCAGCGAATTTGCCAGGGGAGTTGGCCGGCGCGCGCGTGATCGCGGCAGGCGATGAGGCCGATGCGGCGGCGAAAGCGGTGGCCCTGGTGAAAAGCGGCGAGGCATCGCTGCTGATGAAGGGCCATGTGCATACGGACACGCTGTTGCGGGCGGCGCTGGCCCCTGGCATCGGCCTGCGCACCGGCAGCCGGCTTAGCCACGTCTTCGCCATGTACTGGGCCGGACGAAGCAAGCCACTGCTGATTACCGACGCCGCGCTGAACGTGGCGCCAGATGCGAGAACCTTCGCGGCCATCATTCGCCACGCACTGCTTACGGCGCGCGCACTCGGCATTTCGCACCCGCGCATCGCCATGCTTTCAGCGACGGAAGAGGCCAGCCAAGCTGTGCCGTCCTCGCTCGCCGCCGCTGAATTCGCCAGCACCTTCCGGGATGAGGCACTGGCGCAAGGCGCCTATATCTCCGGCCCCATGGCGCTGGATGTCGCGGTTTCCGCCACCGCCGCCGAGATCAAGGGCCTCAAGGCCGATCCGGTCGCGGGCCACGCGGATATCCTCGCCGTGCCGAACATCGAGACAGGCAACGCCCTGTTCAAAATGCTCGTGCACGTCGTCAACGCCACCGCCGCCGGGATTGTGCTCGGCGCGGCGGCTCCCATTGTCCTCACCTCGCGCGCAGATCCGGCCGAGGCGAGGCTCGCTTCCGTCGCACTTGCCCGGCTGGTCGCGGCGGAACACGGCTGAACGACGTACAACCATAAGGCACGGGCGCCGTTAAGGCCCGTGGGAGAAACAGATATGAACCATATCACCGATTCCGGTGAGGCGGCGGTTATCGCCCCGCTCATTCAGCGCGCCCGGGCCGCCATGGCGGCCATCGCGGATTACGACCAGGCCAGAACGGACGAGTTGGTGCAGGCGCTGGCATGGTCCATCTACGAGCCGGGGCGCGCCGAGGAGCTGGCTCTGCTCGCGGTGCGCGATACCGGGCTTGGCAACGCGCCCGATAAAATCATTAAGAACACGCGCAAGACCTTCGGCACGCTGCGTGACCTGATGCGGGCGAAATCGGTAGGCGTGATAGAAACCGACGAACGCCTGGGTATCGTGAAATACGCCAAGCCCATCGGGGTGGTAGCGGCGGTAACACCCTCCACCAACCCGGCGGCAACACCGGTGAACAAGGCGATGATGGTACTGAAGGGCCGCAATGCGGTCATCATCTCTCCCTCCCCAGCTGGATGGGCGACAACCAGCCGCACGGTGGATTTCATGCGCGCGGAGCTGGCCCGCATCGGCGCGCCGGAAGACCTGGTTCAGATTTTGCCGCCACCTGGCTCCAAGGGCCAGACCCAGGCGTTGATGCAGGCCGCCGATCTGGTTGTGATTACCGGCTCGCAGGACAATGTGCGCCGGGGCTATAGCAGCGGCACGCCCACTATCGGCGTAGGCGCGGGAAACGTGCCGGTGATCGTGGATGAGACAGCGGATTTCGCAAGCGCCGCCACGAAAATCGCCGCCTCCAAAACCTTCGACAACTCCACCTCCTGTTCCTCGGAAAACTCGCTGGTAATCGTCGATGCAGCCTGGGAGAAAGCCATGGCGGCTTTGCAGGCGGCAGGCGGATATATGTGCACGCCGGAAGAAGCCAAACGCGTCGAGAGGCTGCTCTGGCAGGGCGGCAAGCTCAACCGGCATCTCATCGCCCGCGATGCGAAAGTTCTTGCCGAAGCCTTCGATCTGCCGCCCGAAGCACATAACGCACGCTTCTTCATGGTGCCGGAGACCGGATTTGGAAAAGCGCACCCGTTCTCGGGCGAGAAACTCTCTCTGGTGCTGGCCGTTTATCGCGCCCGGGACTTTCAGGACGCGGCAGATATCGTGCGCAAGATCCTCGACTACCAAGGCAAGGGGCATTCCCTGGGCATCCATACGCAAAACATGGACCGCGCCCGGCACCTCGCGGAAACGCTGGACGTGGTGCGCGTGCTGGTGAATTTCGCGCATACCTTCGGCAATGGCGGCGGGTTCGACAGCGGTTTGAACTTCACGCTCAGCATGGGTTGCGGCTCCTGGCAGAAAAATTCCATCAGCGAGAATCTCAGCTACAAGCACTTCCTCAACATCACTCATCTGGTGCGGCCAATCCCGGAGGATAAACCCTCCGAAGCTGAGCTTTTCGGCAGCTACTGGGAGAAATACGGCAAATGAATTTCAATGAACATGATGCGAAGAAAGCCATTCTCGTCCCGGCCGGAATCCCCGTTCTGAACGGCCGTCTCTGCCATGAAGCGGCGGAAGCGGCGGAAGCGGTGCGCGCCCTCGGCCCCTGCGCGATCAAGGCGCAAGTGCCAACCGGCAAGCGCGGCAAGGCGGGTGGCATCAAGCTGGCGAAAACGCCCGAAGAGGCGCAACAAGCGGCTGAGACGATTCTTGGCATGAGTATCGGCGGGTATGAGGTTGGCGCCGTGCTGGCCGAACAGGCGGCGACGATCAGGAAAGAATATTACGCCGCAGTGCTGCACGCGCCGTCTGAGCGTGCCTCGCTGGTGTTGTTCTGCGCTGAAGGCGGGATGGACATCGAGGAACTGGCCGAGGAACGCCCGCAGGCGATCCGCCGCTTTCTTGTAAAAGATCCAGGCCACTTCACAATGGAAGATGCCCTCATGCTTACCGTGGATCTCGATGACGACGCGCAGGAGGTAGCGCGAATCCTCGTCTCGCTTTACCGGCGCTACCGCGAAACCGACGCGGAATTGCTGGAGATCAATCCGCTCGCCCGGCTTGATGACGGAAGGGTGGTGGCGCTGGACTGCAAATTCGTGTTGGACGATGCGGCGTCCTCCCGCCAGGAGACGCTTTGCGCCCACGCCGCGCCCGCCAAGAGCACCGCGCTGGAACGCGAAGCCGCCGCGCAGGGCCTGAAATATATAGAATTGGACGGCGAAGTCGGGATTCTCGCCAATGGCGCCGGGCTGACGATGACAACGATGGACGTGGTGAGCCATTATGGCGGACGACCAGCGAATTTCATGGAAATCGGCGGTGATGCCTACACCAAGGCGGAACCCGCGCTGCGCGTGGTGCTCACGAATCCTAAGCTGCGCAGCCTAGTGGTGAATTTCTGCGGCGCCTTCGCCCGCACGGATGTGATGGCCGAAGGCGTTGTGAATGCCTGGAAAAAACTGAAACCTGAGATTCCGGTTTTCTTCTCCGTTCACGGCACCGGCGAGGATGAAGCCGTGGCCCTTATAACCGCCGAGCTTGGCCTAACCCCCTATGACCTGATGGAAGATGCCGTGCAGGCGGCGATTGGAACCGCGCAATGAGCCGTTTTCCCATTCTCCGCCGTGCGGACCGCATCCTCGTCCAGGGCATCACCGGCACACAGGGCAGTTTCTGGACTCAGAAGATGTTAGGCATCGGCAGCAATGTTGTCGGCGGCGTGAACCCGCGCCGTGCGGGTGAGACGCATCTCAACCTCCCGGTTTTCGATACCGCCAAGACCGCCATGCGCGAAACCGGATTTGATGTGGCGGTGATGTTCATTCCGCCCATGCTGGCGAAAACCGCCGCCATCGATGCCATCGAATCCGGCGCCAAGGGGCTGGTGATTCTCACCGAACATATACCCTCGCATGATGTGCTGGAAATTTTTGCCGCTTCGCGGGCTCATAACACGCGCATCGTCGGCCCCAACACCGCCGGGCTGGTAACGCCAGGCGAGACCTTCGCCGGCATCATGCCAGGCCATAACACGAACATTTTCAAACCCGGCCATATCGGAGTCATCTCACGCAGCGGCAGCCTCGGCACGCTCATCTGCCTTAACCTCACCCGCGCGGGCCATGGTCAGTCCAGCTTCGTCGGCATCGGTGGCGATCCCATGATCGGCACCACCAGCCTTGATGCTTTGCGCGCGCTGGATGAGGACGAACGCACGGAAGCAATCGTTCTGGTTGGCGAGATCGGCGGCGCGATGGAAGAAGCCGCCGCAGAATATGCCGCGGGCATGAAGAAGCCGGTGGTCTCGTTCATCGCCGGCCGCGCCGCCCCGCCAGACAAACGCATGGGGCATGCCGGCGCCATCGTCTCCGGCAATGCAGGGTCCTACCCGGCGAAGCAGGCCGCGCTGGAGCGCGCCGGCGTCGCCGTGGCGGACACGCCGCACGAGATCGTTGACCTGCTGCGTGTGCGCCTCGCCCAACCCGCCTGCAACAGCAGCTGAAGCATCCGCGTCTTTTGGAGGAAAAATCAAAATGATAACAAATCCAAGCGTCCAACCAACCATCGCCGCGCGGCTGGAACGCCTTCCTGTCACATGGCTTACCTGGCGCATCGTCATCCTCGCGGGCTTCGCCTGGGTTACTGAGGCGCTGAGCATCGGCTCGCTCGGCGTCTCGCTTCCCAGCCTGCGGGAGAGTTTTCATCTGGCCCCCGCGAATATCGGCCTGCTCGTTGCAATGCAGACATTCGGCGTCGTCATCGGGCTTATACCCGCCGGCAGGCTGGCGGACCGTTTCGGGCGCAAACGTGTACTCGTCGGCGGCATTTTGTGGTACAGCATTTTCACATTCTGCTGCGGCCTCGTGCCCAATTTCACCGCCTTGCTTGTTGTGCGGTTTCTCGCGGGGCTGGGCATGGGCGCGATCTTTCCTTTGCCCTATTCAATTGTTTGCGAGTTCGTGCAGAAAACCCACCGCACCTTGTTCAACGGCTTCATGGATGCCTGCCTCTCAATCGGCTATTTCATCGCACCACTTCTGGGTTTCGTGGTGCTCCCCCGTTTCGACCCCATGGTGGCCTGGCGAATTTTCTTCATGGTCGCGGCGCTGCCGATTCTGTACGCTTGGTTCGTCTACCGCTACCTCCCGGAATCGCCGCGCTGGCTGGAGCGCCGGGGCCGCGCTGACGAAGCCGAGGCGATTTTGGCGCACATGGAGGCCGAAGCGATGCTGCGTTCCGGGCAACCGCTTCCTGACCCCGCGCCATCGATGGCAATGCCTGAGACAGCGGCGGCGCCAAAAGCCAGCGTGTTCAGCAGCGCCTTGATCGGGCGCACAGTCGCGCGCTGCATTTCAGCCACCGGCGTGTTCTTCATGTTCTACGTGGTGATGACCTACATGCCGACGATCTTCGTGGCGCAGGGTTTCCACTTCGCGAAGTCTCTGGTGTTCACGGCCATCATCACCGGTGCTGCGATTCCTGGCAAGCTCGGCAATGGCTGGCTGAGCGAGCGTCTCGGCCGCCGCGCCGCCTATGTCGTCTTTATGGGCGCGGCCGGTGTTGGCGCGGTGCTGTTCGGCACCGCCGGCAGCATCGGCGGAACGATCGTCTTCGCCTGCATGATGTCGTTCTTTGGCACGGGTGCGTTTCCAGCCCTCAAAATGTCCATTGCCGAGCAATACCCGCTTGACCTGCGAGCGACAGGGGCCGCCACCGTCGAGGCAATCTCCCGTTTCTTCGGCGGTGTCGTCGGTGCGTTCATGTTGCCGATCCTGCTGCACAGTTATGGCATCATGACAAGCTTCATCGTCATCGCGGCGGTGGCGTTCCTCGGCGTGCTGGTGGAGCTGACCTACACCGTTGAAACGCGCGGCAAAAC
>JAGWOU010000110.1 GCA_028870815.1 Rhodospirillales bacterium
GCGCCATGCGTGCCGTCCAGCATGGCGGTGTGGAGTATCACGTTGCGCAGGCTCACCAGAAAACCGGGGCGGGGCGGTGCGTCGTTAGCGGCGCATAACCTGCCGTGCAACGCCATGGCCTGAGAGGCGATCTCAATCAAGCAGGCTGCACCCAGCGTGCCATCCGCCCGTCGCAGAGGATTATCCGGTTGCGCATAGCGTGAAGAAACGCAGGAAATTGCAGTGCCATCCCAAGTCTCCGCGCTGTCCAGCAAGCACATTGCGCCCGCATGGGGAATGCACGCCAGGATTGCCTCCCGGTCCAGGGCGCTCATAACGGCATCACTTTCACCGCCAGAGCGAGATCGTCCAGATACTCCAGCGTCATTGTTGCCGCTTCGCCCCGAGCCAACGCCTCCAACAGTGGCAGCGCCCGGGCGGTGGGGATGGCGCGGCGCATGTCTTCCAATTCAGGAATGGCGCAGGCATGCGTGCCAGAGGCGCAGAGTTCAACATCAAGCCGCGCCAGGCTTTGCGAAATGGCAACGGGCGAAAGCAGCAGAGCCACCGCAAAAGGTGCCGCGATCGGCCGCACGGTTGCCAATGGCTCAGGGTAAGGCAGATCATAGGCAATTAGCGCCACCATGCCATTGGCTGCCACCGCTTGCGCCCCCGCCTCAAGCAGCCCGGCGGCAAAGCTGCCATCATGCGCGCATAGGCTGGTAGCAGGGGTCTTGGCCCCGGTGGCGATGCTCCAATACCCCGCCGCGACATTATGCACGGAGTTATGGAAGCGCGTGGGGGAAAGCTCCCGCACCGGCCCCGCCAAAGTGGCAAGAATCTCGTGGATGGTCTCGCCATCCCCGCCGGAGGAGGCGAATACAACAGGGCAGCAGGCTGGCTCGGCATCGGCGTTGGTAAAGGCTTCCGCGCCAACGGCCAGGGCCAACTTCACCGTTTGCGGGGCGCGGCGGCGTTCATTCGGCGGCAGCAAGGTGGCGGGCGGAATCAGTGTCGGTGCGGCCAAATATGGCGCTTTGCCCGCCAGAATGGGCGCGCTGGCTTGCCAGCCTTCAAGCCCCGGTCCGCGCAGCGCGACGGCGTTCAGAAAAAGCCTCATCGCGTCTGGCTTCCCAGGATAAAGCTGCAATTCACGCCGCCAAAGCCGAACGCGTTGCACATCACGCGCCGCACGGGCGCTGGGTGCCCCTCTAGCAGATGTCCTGAGGCAAAGGCCGGGTCCAGATTTTGCGTATGCGGGCTGCCGGGCAGAAAGCCACGCCGGATGGCGAGTGCGGCCATGGCGGCCCCAACCATCCCTGCCGCCCCTAGCGTGTGGCCGGTGAAACTCTTGGCCGAGCTGCGTGGAGTCTCCGGCCCAAACAAGCCCGTCACGGCCTTGTCCTCCGCCGAATCGCCCACCAGCGTCGCGGTGCCGTGCAGGTTAATGTAGTCGATCTCCTCTGGTGCCAGCCCGGCATTGGCCAGCGCCTGGCGCATGGCCACGGCCGCGCCTGTGCCTTCCGGGTCGGGGGAGGACATGTGATACGCATCCGAACTTTCTCCGGTGCCGAGCAACAGCAAGGCGTTCGGTTCAGGCATTTCGGGGGCGCGTTCCAGCAGCGCGAAACCCGCCGCCTCGCCAATGGAAATGCCATTCCGGGCTTTATCGAATGGGCGGCACGGCCCTTCCGCCATAACCCCCAGCGCATGAAAGCCGAACAAGGTGGTGCCGCAGAAACTATCCGCCCCGCCAACCACAGCGGCATCGCACAACCCGGCATTGATCATCCTGGCCGCGGTGGCAAACAGCTTGGCGGTGGCGGCGCAGGCGGTTGAAAGGGTGAAGCTCGGCCCCGCTAATCCCAGCCGCGCCCGAGCATAGTACCCCAGCGCATGGGTGTTGTGGGTCTGGGCGTAGGCAAACCCCTCAGGCAGCGCACCTGTCTGCGGGTCGCGTGCGGTATAGGCCAGTTCGGTGTTCAAAATGCCCGAGGTGCTGGTGCCGGTGAAAAGCCCCACCCGATGCGCGCCGTATTTCGCGATTGCGTTTGCCACCTTTTGCGCAAACCCATCCGCTGCCAAGGCACGCGCTGCCAGGCGGTTGTTGCGGCAATCAAAGGCTGAGAAAGCGGCTGGCAGAGGCTCGTTCAACCCTTGCACCTCGCCCGCCCACGCGTCGATCGGCAGGTCCTCAAACCGACAGGGCGCCAATGCGCTACGGCCCTCGCGCAGGGCTTGCCAGGTGGCGTCCAACTCATCGCCCAGCGCTGAAACCAGAGACAATCCAGAGATCGAGAGCGGCTTCACGGCAGGCTCTCCACCTGGGGCAGCCATTTGTCCAGAAACATCTGCTGTGCGGCGATGTGAGAGTCGTAGCGATCCATAAATGCGGCGGGTGCCCGGCTGCCGGGCGCGTGCCTTGCGGCAGCTTGCGCGTAGCGCCGGGCGAAATGCCGCAGATTGGCGCCGAGCGTCGTGTAGCGTGGTTCCGCGAACATCCGCCGGAACCGGAACCGGTACGGCCCCCAGAATGGGTTGTCGTAAAATATCAGCCGTAATTTCCTTGTGTCATAAACTTCATTGTTCTGTGCAGCATGGGCGATGGAGGTCAGCCCGCCAGGGCCAGTGGGCAAATTGCCATGTGTCTGCAATGCCATGCGCGCCGCTTGGTCCTGAAACAGGGCCTCGGGGTTCTCTAATTCCAGGTCATTCGCGCGCGCGGCGAGGTCGATGATGGAATTTTTTGGCACCGGGAATTTGAAGGCGGCGCGGATAAAGAACTGGCCCGTCGGCCAGGCGGGCCACACGCCAGCGGCGGCCAGCGCGTTATGTGCCACATGCACGCAGTTATCGTTCAGCAACCGCCAATGGTAGAGTTTTTCCCCGGTTCTGTAAGGCTCATTCAAGGCGTTCAGGTAATTTACGATGGCGGCCATCTGGGCGGTGTTCATCGGCAGGCGCGCACGGTAGGCATCCCGCCCGAAACAACATGCGTAATCCGTCGCCACAGAGATCTCGTATTTGAAGGCCTCGTCGCTCATACCCGCTGGTTTGTCCCGGAAAAAATATTCGTGGAACTCTATGCCTTCCAACAGACCCTGCGCCTGCGCCTGGCGCTGCGTTTCCGTGTGGGCATCGCGGGTGAGCGGCGCGCCGGCTGGGAAGGCGCCATGAAACACAAACTCCCGCCCTTCAAAGGCAACCCAGTTGGCGTTGCGGTAATGGGAATTCACGCTGATTGCGGCGCCATGCTTGGCAGCCTCTCCAGCGGCACAAATTTCAAGAACGGGATACCCATTCTGATTGCGTTTTACCCGCACGCCATTCAGGTAAAGCAGGAGATGCCCGCCGATACCGCTGCGCAGAGGCACGCCAAAACCGGGCTTCTTACGCAGCTCTGAAAGCGCGCATAATTCAGCGTAATACGGAAATATGTCTTCGTAGGATGGCGCTTCTGGCTGGCGAGGCGCCTCGGGCTGATGGGTGCGCAGGCCGGTCTGGTTCATTCGGGCAAGCTTATAAATGCCGGGGGTTGCAGCGTCCAGCATGGTTCAACCAAAGGGGTTGCGTGCCATCAGCGCCAGGAAGGCCGTTCGCCAGGCTGTCCAATCATGGCCGCCCTCCACCTCAACCACTTGGTCCGGCGCAAGCGCGTCCGCCAGCAAAACATGCCCCGCGGCGAAGCGGTCTTTCGTGGCATGGCCCAGCCAAAGCTGCGGGCCGGGCGCGCCGCCCAGCCGGTTCTGCAGCCAGCATAAAATCCGCCGTTCAGGCATGGTGGCGGCGCTTGTCTCCGCCTGCCAGCCCTTAAACCCACCGGCTTGCTTCAACTCCGCCACCGTGCCGTGGGTGCCGATGAAGGGTGCCAGCAGAATCAGCCCTTCGATCCCCTCCGGGCTTTCGGCGGCGCAGGAGAGGGCGCCCATGCCGCCAAGCGAAATGCCGAGCAGCCAGATCCGCGCACGGCCATTGGCGCGGCAGAGGGCAAGCACAGCGTCCTCAAGTACAGGCGCCACCGCGCCGTCCAGATACAATGCCTGGTTCGGCTTGGCGGCAATCACGTCCACAATCTGCTGCCCCGCCTGGGCTGCCGCCACCAACCCCTGCGCGGCGAATTCCTCCGCCTCGATGCCCACCCCGGGCAGCATCACCAGCAGGTTCCGGTCTTGTCCTTGGCGCAAATCAGGGTAGCGCAACAGCCCTTCCAGCTTGCTCATCAGTTTCGCGGTTCCGCTGGGGCGGCAAAGGCCGCGCCATAGAGCAGGCAAAGAAACGTGCCGAGTGCCACTGTCTCCCCGATATCATGCAGCACTGGAATGACAGAGAGAGACAGCACGCCGTAAGCGGCCACGGTGCAAAGATTAGCCAGCATGATGGAGGCGAAGGCGCGCTCCCTCGCTGGCCCGTCTTCGCCTTGCCCGGCAAAGAACAGGCAGTAATTAGACCCCACCGCGACGATCAGCAGAAACCCTGCCACCATGAAAATTGAGAGCTTGCCGCCTCCCAGCGTCAACGCTGCCGCGGCAACCAAAACAGCGGCGCCGAGCGGCAGCGCCACCCGCGCCACCTTACGCCAGCTGCGCAAAAACACGGCCAGAATCACCAGAATGGCAAGGCTACCGCAAATCGCCAGTGTCTCCGCCTCGTGTTCAAAAAGCCGCAGCAGCAGCGCGGATTGGCGGTTCAGATTCACCAGCGCCACGCCTGGCGGCAAGGCGGCCCGAATTGCTGTGGGCGTCTTCACGGTACCGAGCGGCGCCAGCACCACCCAGCCTTTATCCGTATGCGTCAGCATGGATTGCAGCTTCAGCGCCATGGGCGGCGGCAGGCTGGCGGGGGTGAGCAATGGTCCTGTCCGCGCCGCGGCCACATCCTGAAAGAACGGCGCAAAGGCATCCGCCCGAAAGGGCAAGCCCGAGAGCGCTTTGGAAAACCGCTCCCGCAGCGCCGCATCGTCCGGCAAAGCCGCGCGGCGGGCCTGTTGCGTCGCCCGGCTGGGCAGAATCTGGCTGGGTAGGCTGAAGCTGGTCAAAGCCCCCTGTGTCGTCAATTTTGTCAGAACCGGCTCTAGCGCCTCGCTAACCGCCAATGCCTGGTGCTCGCTGCCTTCGCGCCAGGCCAGGAAGTCGCGCGGCGGGGTAATCCCCAGCTGGGCGCGTAGCGTTTTATCCAGGGCCTGGGTGGCTGGGGGCAGCGGGCTCAAGGAAAGCAGATCGGTCTGCCACATGCCGCTTCCGTGCAGCCCCAAGGCAAGCAGGGCGAGGCACGCCACACCTGCCAGAACCAATTGCATGGCCCGCTGGCGGCGTTGCATCCATAGCAACGGCCAGCCTATTCCCGCCGCGCCGCGCGCGAAAAAACCGTCCGGAACCAGACGCGGCAGCACGAAGCGCGTCACCCCCGCCGCCGTGGCAAGCCCGGCCATGGAAAACACACCAAGCTGGGCAAAGCCTGTGAAACTGGAACCCAGCATGGCGGCGAACCCGGCGATGGAGGTCAACGCGCCCAGCCGCAGCGTCGGCCATATCCGGGCCATGGTGGCGCGTGCGCCGCCTTCCTGCCGGGTTTGGGTGAGCAGATACACCGAATAATCCAGCGCCTCGCCGATCAGCGTGACGCCAAACCCCAGCGTGATGGCATGCACGAACCCAAACACCTGCGAGACGGCGGCGATGCCCGCCAGCGCGCCGCTGGCAACCGGCAGCAGCCCAAGGCCGATGGCCAGAGGCGAGCGGTAAGCCAGCAGCAGGAACAGCACCGCCCCCGCGCTGGCCAGCAGCGAGAGCCGGGTGACATCCCGCTTGGTCACATCCCGCGTCTGCACCGCGAACACGCCTGGGCCGGTCATGCGCAAGCGCGCAGCCGCAGCACCCGGCGTGGCCAAACGCGCGGCGGAGAAATCCCGCCTCAAAACCGCCTGGGCGCGCTGCTGGGCGTCGAGGTCGAAACCCGGCGCCTGGGTGCGCAGAAGCAGCAGCGTGGCATGGCTGCCGGGCGACATCCAAACCCCATTTTCCGTTTGCGGCCCGCTTGCCGTGCCGCCGAGGCTTTGCGCCAAGCCGAGTGCCGCACCCGTGGGGTCGGCGGGCAGGGTTTGCGCCGCCACCCCGCCAAGATCGGAGCCCAATAGCGCCAATCCATTCTTCAGCGCCTGATGCAGCCCCGCCTCCGAGAACGCCTCTGCCGTGGTGCCTGGGCTGAGCAGATAGCGGTTCTTCCACACAAAAGCCTGGGTTTGCGTCAGGGATGTATCGTCGCCATTCAGTATGGCGGCGAATTCCGGCGCTTTGCGCAACAGGCTGGCAAGGGCCTTGTTCAGCGCTTCCAGCGCCGGGGCAGGGGCGCCATCGATGGAAACGAGCAGCAATTTGGCCGCACCGCCGCCGCTCACCTGCGCCTCCAACGCTGCTTGGCCGAGGCTATGCGCCTTGGGCAGAAAATCTCCCATATCCGTGCGGTAATGCGTCCGCGCCGCGAGCATGGTGCAAACCAGCATCGCCGCCAGCCAAAGCCAG
>JAGWOU010000111.1 GCA_028870815.1 Rhodospirillales bacterium
TTGCGGGCGGCGGCGGCCCGGAAGGCCCCTCAAGATAGGCGCAGCCGCCAAGCACCGTCAAAATGCCTAGGATAAGCAGCTTCTTCATTTGCCCCCCAACGTGATGCTTCACCCTTCACTTCGGGACGCTTTGCTAAAAAATCAACAACATCATTCCCCGCCGCGCCAGATTATGGTCTAAGGCGGCTCGCCATGGCGTCATTAAAACATCTGCTCGGAATCGAGGGGCTGGACCCGGCCTCCGTCACCAACCTGCTAGACCTGGCGGAGAGCTACGCGCTTCTCAACCGTTCAGGCAAAACCCAACGCGACAGCCTGCGTGGGCGCACCCTCATCAACCTGTTCTTCGAGGACTCAACCCGCACCCGCACCAGCTTTGAACTGGCCGGGCGGCGCCTGGGCGCGGACGTAGTAAACATGTCCGTCGCCACCTCCTCCGTCACCAAGGGCGAAACCCTGCTGGACACCGCCGCCACCCTGAACGCGATGAATTGCGACCTGCTGGTGGTGCGCCATAAAAGCTCCGGCGCACCTGCCCTGCTGGCGCAAAAGGTCGGCGCCTCTGTCATCAACGCGGGCGACGGCACGCACGAACATCCCACCCAGGCGCTGCTGGACGCACTCACCATCCGCCGCAACAAGGGCCGCATCTCCGGCCTCACCGTGGCCATTTGCGGGGATATCGCTCATTCCCGCGTCGCCCGCTCCAACATCCTGCTGCTCACGATGATGGGCAATTTCGTTCGCCTTGTCGGCCCCCCTACCCTGGTGCCCGGCTCCATCGGCGTGAACGGCGTGGAGATTTTCCACGACATGGAGGAAGGGCTGAAAGGGGCAGACATCGTGATGATGCTGCGCCTGCAGAAAGAACGCATGACCGGCGGGCTAGTGCCGTCCTCGCGCGAGTTCTTCACCTATTACGGGCTGGACCGGAAGAAGCTGGCCTTCGCCAAGCCGGACGCCATGGTGATGCATCCCGGCCCGATGAACCGTGGCGTGGAGATCGATAGCGAGGTAGCGGACGACGCCACCCGCTCCCTCATCAAGGAACAGGTGGAAATGGGTGTGGCCGTCCGCATGGCGGTGCTGGATACCTGCGCGCGGAGCAACTCTTGATTACTTTATTCCGTAAAATCAAATATCTGGATCAATCTGCGCAGAGCCTGCATGAAGGTGAGCTGCTGGTCCGTGGTGGCAAAATCGCCGATTTCGGCCCCGCCCTGGGTACGCCAGAGGGCGCTGAGATCATTGAGGCCGAGGGTGCCGTGCTCTGCCCTGGCCTAGTGGATATGCGCGCCTCCATTGGCGAGCCGGGCTTTGAATACCGCGAGAGTATCGCCAGCGCGGCTGAGGCGGCGGCGGCAGGCGGCATCACTACCATCGCCGTATTGCCCGAAACCAACCCGGTGATCGACGATCCGGCCTTGGTGCGCTTCCTGCGCGCGCGCGGCGAGGAAACCGGCAGCGTCTCCCTGCTGCCCTACGCCGCCGCCACACGCGGACTGGAAGGTAAGGAACTGGCCGAATACGGCCTGTTGCAAGCCGCCGGGGCCGTGGCCTTTACCGATGGCGGCAAGCCCATCGCCTCCTCCCGGCTTATGCGCCTAGCGCTCTCTTACGCCTCCGGCTTCGGTGCGCGCATCGTTCAGCACCCCGAAGATGCCGAGCTTGCCCGTGGTGGCGCCGCCACCGCTGGCCCTCGCGCCACCTGGATGGGCCTGCCGCAAATTCCCGCCGCCGCCGAAGCCATCTGCGTGGCACGGGACATCCGCCTCGCGGAACTCACCGGCGGGGCGCTGCATTTCGCGCATGTGACGACCGCCGAGGCGCTGGAGCATATCCGCCGCGCCAAGGAACGTGGTCTCAAAATCACCTGCGACACCGCCCCCCCTTATTTCGACCTGAATGAAACCGCGATCGGCGATTACCGCACCTACGCCAAACTCTCCCCACCGCTGCGGGTGGAGGCAGACCGCCTCGCCGTGGTCGCCGCGCTGAAAGACGGGACGATCGACGCCATCGCCTCGGACCACCAGCCCCGCGACCCGGACGACAAGCGCCAGCCCTTCGCGGAGGCCGAGCCCGGTGGCGCGTGCCTTGCCACGCTGCTCGGCGTCACGCTGGCGCGGGTGCAGGAAGGCGATCTCGCACTGCCCCAGGCGCTTGCCCTGCTCACCGCCAAACCCGCCGCTTGGCTGGGGATTGAGGCGGGCGTGCTGGCCAAGGGTCGGCCGGCCGATTTGTGCCTGTTTGATCCTGAAAAATCCTGGCAGGTGCAGGCCGGGAAACTTCCAGGCAAGGCGCAGAACACACCCTTCGATGGCCGCGCCCTTGAAGGCCTGGTGCTTGGCACCTGGAAGGCCGGGCGGAGGGTTTACGGGTGATTGGGCTTTATCTCGGCGTCGCCGTTTTCGGCTACCTCATGGGCAGCGTGCCTTACGGCCTGTTGCTCACCCGCGTGGCCGGGCTGGGTGATATCCGTGCCATCGGCTCCGGTAATATCGGTGCAACCAACGTGCTGCGCACCGGCAACAAAAAACTGGCTGCGGCCACCCTGCTGCTGGATGGCCTGAAAGGCTTCCTCGCCGTACTGCTCGTCAGGCTGTTCCTGCATCATGGCGTACTGGTGGCCGGCCTCGCGGCGGTGCTGGGGCATCTCTTTCCCGTCTGGCTCGGCTTCAAGGGCGGCAAGGGCGTGGCCACGGGCTTGGGTGTTTTCTACGGCTTCGCCTGGCCGTTGGGGGTCATCTGCTGCGCCATCTGGCTGCTGGTGGCTTTCACGCTGCGCTATTCCTCTCTCTCAGCGCTCATCGCCTATGCAGTTGCCCCTGCCGCCACCTTGCTGCTGGCCGGGCCGCTGGCGGCGGAAGCGGTGGTCATCATATCCGCGCTGGTCTTTTGGAAACACAAGCCCAACATCCAGCGCCTTATCCGTGGCGAAGAACCGCGCATCGGCAAAAAATCCGCATGAGAGTCATTTTCTGTCTCGCCCTCTGGCTGCTCGGCGCGGCGCCAGCTTTGGCACTCAGCCATCTCCAGGCCAACCGCATTCATCTTTTCAACCCCGGTCAGTGCGCCCAGCCCACCGGCCCGCTCTGGATCACCATTGGCACCGGCCAGCCAGCCCCTGGCTTCATCAACGTGAACGTGCCGGGTTTCGATGAAATCGGCGCGCTGATCGCCACCGGCCCCGGCTTGCCGGAAGCCACGCTCGCGGGGCAAACACCTGCCTGCGGCGTCATCGCCAGCTTTTACGAAAACGCCACGCCGGTGGGCGCCTGGGTAGTGCCGCCGGCCAAGCTGGGGCAGATTCTCTCCATCCTGAACCTCAATGGCTGATCCCGCACTGGGGTTTTTGCGCCTGGCCCGCACAGAAAGTGTTGGCCCCGTTACTTATCGCCGTCTGCTTTCCCGCTTCTCCGGGCCAGAGGATGCGCTGGATGCCTTGCCCGCCCTCGCCAAATCCGGTGGCCGCGCCAACCCGCCGCGCATCCCGCCATTGGCCGAGATTCAGCGCGAATACGACGCCCTCCACCGCCTGGGCGGCACCTTTCTGTTCCTGGACCAGCCGGGCTATCCTGAATATCTGGCCGAATTGCCGGACGCGCCACCCGCCATCGCGGTGCTGGGCGATTCCAGCCTGCTCTCTTCGCGTTCCATCGGCATTGTCGGCGCCCGTAACGCTTCCGCCAACGGCATGCGCCTGGCTGCGCATCTCGCGGCTGAACTCGCGCCGCATCTCACTATCGTCTCCGGCCTTGCCCGCGGCATAGACACCGCCGCCCATGAAGGCGCGTTGCGCGGCGGGCGCACCATCGCGGTCATTGCTGGCGGGCTGGACGTACCCTACCCGGAAGAAAACGCCGATCTCCAACGCCGCATCGCGGAAGCCGGCGCCGTGGTGGCGGAAGCGCCGCTCGGCACCGCGCCCATCGGCCGGCATTTCCCCAAGCGCAACCGAATCATCGCGGGTCTCTCGCTGGGGCTGGTGGTGCTGGAGGCCGCCGCCCGCTCAGGCTCGCTGCTCACCGCCCGCCTCGCCGCAGAGGCTGGGCGCGAGATTTTCGCCGTCCCCGGCTCACCACTCGACCCCCGCGCCCGTGGCGGCAACGACCTCATCCGGCAGGGCGCGCATCTTACGGAAACGGCGGATGATGTAATCTCCAACCTGCCGGCACAACGCATCCCACCGCTTGGTTTTGCCGAGCCGCCGCCGCTTTGGGAGGACAACATCCTGGCCGGGGATGAGCTGGCACGCGCCCGGCGGCAGATCCCAGCCATGCTAGGCCCGGAACCCGTTGCAGTTGACGAGATTGCGCGGCGCTGCCAGTTGTCAATAACATCAATAAGGGCGGTCATCCTTGAGCTTGAATTGGCGGGGCGTGCAGAATGCCTGGCCGGGGACAGGGTGGTTCTTCCCGAAGACCCTTAGGCCTCACGGCTTAAAGACCAACTGAATGGAACGGCCCTTTGACTGATATCGTCGTCGTCGAATCCCCCTCCAAGGCAAAGACGATCAATAAATATCTGGGGGATTCATATAAGGTTTTGGCCTCTTTCGGCCATGTCCGCGATCTTCCTCCCAAGGATGGCTCCGTCCGTCCGGACGAGGATTTCGCCATGGACTGGCAGGCGGATGACCGTGGCGCCAAGCAACTCAGCGAGATCGCAAAGGCCCTGAAGGGCGCCAAAACCCTCTACCTTGCCACCGACCCCGACCGCGAGGGCGAGGCGATTTCCTGGCATGTGCAGACGGCGCTGGCCGAGCGCAACGCGCTCAAGGGCGTGCATGTCCGCCGCGTCACCTTCAACGAGATCACCAAGAACGCGGTGAAAACCGCGATGGCGCACCCGCGCGACCTCGATACCCCGCTGATCGAGGCCTATCTAGCCCGCCGCGCTTTGGATTATCTGGTTGGCTTCACCCTTTCGCCCGTGCTTTGGCGCAAGTTGCCCGGCTCCAAATCGGCGGGCCGTGTACAATCCGTGGCGCTGCGCCTCATCTGCGAGCGCGAAGCCGAGATCGAGGTCTTCAAGGCCCGCGAATACTGGACGGTGGAAGCCAGCCTGTTTACCCCCACCGGCGCGCCCTACCCCGCCCGCCTCACCCATTACCAGGGCAAGAAGCTCGACCAGTTTGACCTGAACGACGAAGTCAAGGCCGCCGCCGCCAAGGCCGCCGTTCAGGCTGGGGCATTCTCCGTCGCCTCGGTCGAGAAAAAGCGTACCAAGCGCAACCCGCCGCCGCCTTTCATCACCTCCACCTTGCAGCAGGAGGCCAGCCGCAAGCTCGGCCTTTCCTCGCAGCAGACCATGCGCCTCGCCCAGCAGCTATATGAAGGTGTCGAGATCGGCGGCGACACGGTAGGCCTCATCACCTATATGCGAACCGACGGCGTGCAGCTGGCCCAGGAAGCCGTCTCCGCCATGCGCAAGCAAATCCAGGCGGAGTTCGGTGACGCCTATCTCCCCGTCGCTCCTCGCATCTATCAGAGCAAGGCGAAGAACGCACAGGAAGCCCACGAGGCCATTCGCCCCACCGATATCTCTCTAAAGCCAGAGAAAGTTGCCCGCATGCTCAATGCCGAGCAGGCGAAACTTTACGAGCTGATTTATAAGCGCGCGCTCGCCTGCCAGATGTCTCCGGCAGAGCTGGACCAGACCGCCGTGGAACTGACCGACGGCAAGGGCCAGACGTTGCGCGCCACCGGCTCAGTGCTCGCCTTCGACGGCTTTTTGAAACTGTACCACGAGGATCAGGATGATCCTTCGGACCAGGACGAGGATAGCCGCATCCTGCCGCCCATCGCCAAGGGCGACCCGGCGAAGACCCGCGACGTCACCGCCACCCAGCATTTCACCCAGCCACCGCCGCGCTATTCCGAGGCATCGCTGGTAAAGAAGATGGAGGAACTCGGCATTGGCCGCCCCTCCACCTACGCCTCCATCCTTTCGGTGCTGCGCGACCGCAATTACGTGAAGCTGGAAGCGAGGCGCTTCATCCCGGAAGATCGCGGCCGCCTCGTCACCGCCTTCCTGGTCAGCTTCTTCGCCCGCTATGTGGATACCGGCTTCACCGCCAATCTTGAGGAGCAGCTCGACGAGATCGCCGAGGGTAACGCCAATTGGCGCGCCGTGCTGCGCGCCTTCTGGGATGATTTCTCCAACGCCATCGGCCAGACCAAAGACCTGAAAATCTCAGACGTCATTGACGCGCTGGACCAGGATCTCGGTCCCCATTTCTTCCCCGCGCGGGAAGATGGCTCCGACCCCCGCGCCTGCCCCGCCTGCGGCGAAGGCAGGCTGGGGCTGAAGCTGGGGCGCTTTGGCAGCTTCATCGGCTGCTCCAACTACCCAACTTGCCAGTACACCCGCAAACTCGCCGTCGAGGGCGGCGAGAACGAGGATGATTCCCTAAAAGATGGCATGCGCGTGCTTGGTCAACACCCGGAAACGGGTGATGACATCACGCTTCGCCGCGGCCCTTACGGCC
>JAGWOU010000112.1 GCA_028870815.1 Rhodospirillales bacterium
TGGCGCGGTTGAAAGCATTGTCCTCAAGTGGCATGAAACTGATATCGGCCTGCCCCAGCTCGCGCATATAGCTCGCATAATCCACCATCGCGGGCTCGAAGCTTTTATGCGGCGTTTCCAGCGCATTGAAGAAGGCCTCGTCGAAGACTACCCGGAATCGTAACCTGCCTCCCACGGCACGGGCGATCTCGTTCAGCACGGGCATCAGCGGCGCCCAGTCATTCTGCCGGTTCAACGCGCCGAAGAAAAAGGTAAGATGCTCCATACTCTGGAAATTGCGCACCGGCGGCAACTCGAAAACCGCGTTGGGGAACACCGTCACTTCCGGGTTATCCGGCCGCAGCGCTTCGGCCAGGGCCGGCGTGCTGGTCTGCACCGCATGCACGCCGCGGAAGGTCAGCAACTCACTCAGATTAACGCCGCGCTCTTCCATGAACACCGGATGATCGTCGAATTCACTGACAACGACATAATCCTGTTTCAGCAAGGCGCGCAGGCGCTCCAAGCCGTTTTCACCCACCAATAGCGGGCGGTGCAGCACCGCCACGCGCGGCGTGTCGCTCAATTGCGGCTTCAGCCCCGCCTCGGCAACAATGCTGCTCAAAATCGAGCTTTCCGTGCGCATGGCGCGCAGCGGTTCCACCACCCGCACATCCGAAACGCCACCCTGCGGCGCCAGCATCGTCGCGGCCAGTTCCATGCGCTGCATCTCGGCTTTGCGCGCCCGCCAAATCACCTGCAACGGGATCGAGCGGTTGAGATATTCCTGCGGATCCACGCCCAGCGCCTTCAAGGCCGGCGTCAACATGGCGGTGAACTGTTCGGCCCGGTCCGTGGCGATGGGGCGGGGGGCTGCGTCCGAAAGCCACAACCCGGCATCGGCCAGCGCCCGCGCCATGGTGCGCGGCGTGAACCAGCGCAGATGCGTGCGGTCGAACAACCCCTGGTCCTCATAGTCGAAACTGCCGGTCAGCAGCTTGGCCGCGAAGCTCCAGTGTTCAACATTGGGCATGCACACCAGCACCGTGCCCTGAGGGGAGAGATATTTCGCGTGCTCCTTCAGCACCGTCCACGGGTCGGAAAGATGCTCCAGCACATCACCATAGACGATACAGTCGATTCCCTCCGGCACGTCGAAGGGCCTCGGGTCTTTTTCCACATCCCCCACGAACACTTCCGAAAGCCGCTGGCGCGCATGGGCGGCGGCCTCCTCGTCCATCTCGATGCCCAGCACCCGGCAGGCGGGGTTGCGCCGCAGATAATCGCTGCCCAGCGCGCCCTGGGCACAGCCCACATCCAGAATGGTCCTGGCGCTAAGCGGAATTTTGTCAAGCAACTCGGGATTGGCGAAATCCGGATACTGCATATGAGCGGCGTTCAAACTTCGTTCCTCGTGGCTTGGTGTCAGACAAACAGGTTCAGGGTCATGATGTGGCCCGCCCGATCCCCACATATGTGAAACCGGCGGCGCGCCACGGCGCGGGCTCGAACACATTGCGCAGATCGACCACGACCCGGCCACGCATCAATTCTTTCAGGCGGGCGGGCGCCAGCGCCCGGAACTCGTTCCATTCGGTAATCAGAACAAGCGCGTCCGCCCCGGTCAAGACGTCCGTGGTGCTCTCCTTCAAAACCACGCTCCCGGGCAGCAGGGGCTTGGCCGTCTGCATCGCCGCGGGGTCGAATGCCTGCACCTCAGCCCCGCGCGAAACCAGGCCGCTGATCAGCGGCAAGGCGGGGGATTCGCGCATGTCATCCGTCTCCGGCTTGAAAGCGAGCCCCAGCACCGCGATCACCTTGCCCTGCACATCGCCGCCGCAGGCGGCCACCACGCGTGCCGCCAGAGCTTCCTTGCGGGCATCGTTCACCGCCACAACAGACTGGATAAGCCGTGACGGCGCGCCTGCTTCCTCGGCTATGCGCATCAGCGCCAGCGTGTCTTTGGGGAAGCACGACCCGCCGAAACCAGGCCCCGCATGCAGGAACTTTTTCCCAATCCGCCCATCCAGCCCAATCCCACGGGCCACATCGTTCACATCAGCCCCCGCCTTCTCGCAAAGATCGGCCATTTCGTTGATGAAGGTGATCTTCATCGCCAAAAAGCCATTGGCGGCATATTTGATCAGTTCCGCCGTCTCCAGCCCGGTAAACACGATCGGGGTTTCGATCAGGTAAAGCGGCCGGTAGAGCCGGCGCAGCACCTCCCGCGCATGCTTGCTCTCTGTGCCCACCACCACGCGGTCCGGGCGCATGAAATCGCCTATGGCGCTGCCCTCGCGCAGAAATTCCGGGTTGGAGGCCACTTCCACCGCCAGATCCGGCCGCAACTCGCGGGCCATCTCCAAAATTTTCCGCCCCGTGCCCACCGGCACAGTGGATTTCGTCACGATCACGGCCGGGTGGTCCAGCGCCTTCAGCACCTGCTCCACCGCCGCGAACACATAGGTAAGGTCGGCATGGCCATCGCCGCGCCTTGTGGGCGTGCCAACCGCGATGAAAACCGCCTCCGCCCCCTCTATCCCTTCCTCCAGCGTCGCCGGAAAGGTCAGCCTTCCGGCCGCGGCGTTGTCGGTTACCAGCCTGTCCAGCCCGGGTTCATATATGGGAATCTGGCCGCCAAGCAGAATGTCCCGCTTGGCCGGATCCGCCTCGACCACCGCCACCGATACGCCGAATTCCGCGAAACAGGCACCAGAGACAAGCCCAACATAGCCACCGCCGATGATCGCGATCCTCACCTCAAAAACTCCGCTCCAGGTTGTGGCCCGCCTTGCTTCTGGCGCGCTGGCGGAGCCAGGGCAAGCCCCCCGCCCGCTTCAATTCCCGCATCTTCTCATTTCCACGGGTTTCGGCCATGGTCCCGCCAGCATGATCCTTCCGTCGGTTTCCGTTTTGTCACTGCCCCGCCATCTCGCGTTAATGGGGGGCCTCGCCATCTTTTCCGGCATCATTGTCCGGATCATGATCACCATCGGTGTGCCCGATAAGCCCAACGCCCGCAAAGCCCATACCGCGACCACGCCAAAATCCGGCGGGGTTGGCATCGTCTGCGCATTCCTGCTCGGCGTGCTGCTGCTCTACCATTACGGGCAGGTATCCCGCCTGGCGGAGCCTTATTTCATCGGCGTCATCGCCGCCTCCACGCTCATCGCGCTGATCTCCCTGCTGGACGACATGCTGGACATGTCCTTCGCGGTGAAACTCGGCACGCAGCTTATCGCGGCCTTGGCGGTCATCTTCTCCGGGCTTTGGGTACATGATGTGGCGCTGCCATTTATAGGCTGGTACCAACTCGGCTGGGCAGGCGTGCCGCTCACGGTATTCTTTTTGCTCTTCGTCACCAACGCGATGAATTTCATCGACGGGTTGAATGGCCTGGCCTCGGGGGTAACGCTCATCGCCTGCCTGTTCCTGGCCGGCATCGCCGGGGCGCTGGGCGGGTTTTTCATCTACACCGCCTCCCTGCTGCTGGCCGGCGGGGTGCTGGGTTTCCTGCCCTTCAACTTCCCCCGCGGCCGGATTTTCATGGGCGATGTCGGCAGCCAGTTCTGCGGCTTCATGCTGGCGCTGTTCGGGGTGGCGGCAGCGCGGTTCGAACAGGTTCAGATGTCGTTCCTGCTGGTGCCGTTCCTGCTCTCCGGCGTGCTGTACGATGTCACTTTCACCCTGTTCCGGCGCCTGCTCTCGGGTGAAAACATTGCCCGCGCCCATCACGGGCATCTCTACCAGGTGGTGCGCCGGGCAGGGATGGACGCGAAACTGGTGGCCATCATCCACTGGTTGTTCGCGTCGCTGGGCGGGCTCACCGCCATCGCCTTCATCAGCACGCCCTCAATACCCCGGCTCTGGATCGGGCTCATCCCGCTGCTGGTGCAGATCATCTGGACCTTCTATGTCAGCGCCCGCGCCCAGCATGCGGGCATCGGGCGCTGGTCCAGCTAGAGCTGTTTTTGGCGCGCAGCCGCCCCACCATCCCCGCGCGCATTACACCTTCGCGAGGGCCTGGGTCAGGTCCTCAAGCAGGTCATCCACATCCTCCAGCCCCACTGAAAGCCGGATGGTGCCATCGGTGATGCCGAGCTTCGCCCGCTCCTCGGCGCCGATGCGCATATGGGTTGTCGTGGCCGGATGCGTGGCGAGCGACTTGGTGTCGCCCAGATTGTTCGAGACGGTGATGATCCGAAACGCGTTCAGCATGCGGAACGCCTCCTCCTTGCCGCCATGCAGCTCGAACGTCACCAGCGTGCCGCCGCCGCTCATCTGGCGCATCGCCAATTCCCGCTGCGCAAAGGAGGCAAGGGTGGGGTAGAGCGCGCGCTTGATCTCGGGCTGGCCGTCCAGGAATTGCGCGATCTTTTCCGCCGACTCGCTTTGCGCCTTCACGCGCAGATGCAGCGTCTCCAGCCCTTTCAGTATCACCCAGGCGTTGAACGGCGAAAGCGAGGGGCCGGTATTGCGGAAAAACGGCTGGAACACATCCTCGATCCATTGCTTCGAGCCCAGCACGGCGCCGCCCAGCACGCGGCCCTGGCCGTCCATATGCTTGGTGGCGGAGTACACCACCACATCGGCGCCCAGCTCCAGCGGCTTTTGCAGCAGCGGGGTGGCGAACACATTATCCACCACCACGATCGCCCCGGCCGCATGGGCAAGGTCGCAAACCGCGCGCAGATCGACGATATCCAGCATCGGGTTGGAGGGGCTTTCCAGCAGCACCAAAGCGGTGGGCTGGCTCAGCGCTGCCTTCCAGGCGTCCATGTCACCGCCATCCACGAACACGCTTTCCATGCCGTATTGCGGCAGCAACGTGGAGACGATCCAGTGGCAGGAACCGAACAAGGCGCGGGAGGCAACAACGCGGCTGCCCGCCTTCAGCCCGCACATAATGGCCGCATGCACCGCCGCCATGCCGGTGGCCGTGGCGCGGCACGCCTCAGCACCCTCTATCTTGGCGAGCTTCTGCTCCAGCATCGTCACCGTGGGGTTGGCGAAGCGCGAATACTGGAAATGCTCGATCTGATTGGCGAACACGGCCTCGGCCATGTCAGCGCTTTCATAGGTGAAACCTGACGTCAGGAACAACGCCTCGGCATTCTCCTCCAGATCGGTGCGGATGCGCCCGGCATGGATCAAATCCGTGGCGAGGCGGGTTTTCAGCGGTTCAGACATCGGCGCGGCCTCTTTGCTGCAAACGGCAGTCCGGCCACGGGAAGAACAGGATGCCGATGCACCCGGAGCCTCTTTAGCGCGCTTATTTAGCCCCTTCCCGTCTCGGGGAAGCCTCGCCGCAATCCGGCCGGACAAATCACGAGGTAAAACGCACCTACGCCCGGCGGCTTGCGCGGTCAATGCTGCCAGACTATGTACGCCGCACGGCGCGGGTATGATGTAATGGTAGCCTGCCAGCTTCCCAAGCTCGACGCGCGGGTTCGATTCCCGCTACCCGCTCCAATTTCCCCTTATTTCCACGGCTCCTCCGGCCAGTCGTGTTTCGGGTAGCGCCCGCGCATGTCCCGCCGCGCATCCGCCCAGCCGCCGCGCCAGAACCCTGCCAGGTCCGCCGTGATGGCGATGGGCCGCTGTGCCGGAGAGAGCAGCGCCAATTGCAGCGGAATTTTGCCCCCGGCCAAAGCGGGCGTGGCATCGGTGCCGTAAAACACATGCGCGCGGGCGGAGGCAACGGGGATAGGGCCAGAGTAATCGATCCTCACCCGCCCACTTTTCAGGTTCAGCTCGGCGGGCAATTCCTTGTCCAGCCGCATGGCTTGTTCGTGGGAGAGCTGGGCGCGGAGAATCTGATAAAGGTCCAGGCTTTTCGCCTCTTTCAGGCTGGTCATGCCCGCAAGATACGGCGCCAGCCAGTCCTGCACGCTGGCCGCCAAAGCCGTGCGGGAAAGATCGGGGTAGGTTTCATCCACACCGCGCATCACCGCCACGCGGGCGCAGAGATTCTCCGCCGCGTCGGTCCAGTCTAGTTGGTCGAGCCTGGTAGAGAGCGCCTGGGCCAAGGCCGCCTGGATTTCCTCCGGCGCCGGACGGGCTGAGCGATCGCTAAGCACCAGATTGCCCAACCGCACACGCTCGCGCACGGAAACCGCACCGCTCACGGGGTCAAACCCGGTCTCGCGGGTGGTCTTGCAGCGGGCTTTCAGAAACTCCGGCAGATCATCCGCATCCAAGGCGGCGCCCAGGCGGATTTTGGACCCCCGCCCATCCAGCGCCGCCACAGCGATGAGTTTGTTGCGCGCCAGCGGGTCCGATGCCGGGAGATTGCCCGAGCCCCCGCCCGCGAGGCGGTAAGACCCCGCCTCCCCCCGCGCCTGACCGATCCGGTCCGGAAACCCCGCCGCCACCACCGGGCCGGGCGCGCCGAACCCGGGCACGTTCCCCACGCCCAGCCGGTTGCGGTAGAGTTTGGCGGCATGGCGAACACGGGAGAGAATCGCCCTGTCACCCTCCCCGC
>JAGWOU010000113.1 GCA_028870815.1 Rhodospirillales bacterium
ATGGACGTGTCGCCCAAGCAGCTCGTCTCGGTCGCCGCGGCGCTGATCCCGTTCCTGGAGAACGACGACGCCAACCGCGCGCTGATGGGCTCCAACATGCAGCGTCAGGCTGTGCCGCTGATCCGTTCCGACGCGCCGATTGTCGGCACCGGCATGGAAGCGGCCGTGGCCCGCGACTCCGGCGCCACCATCGTCGCCAAGCGCGCCGGCATCATCGATCAGATCGACGGTGCGCGTATCGTCGTGCGCGCCACGGCGGAAGACGGCAGCACCGCCGGTGTCGATATCTACCGCCTGCGTAAGTACATGCGTTCCAACCAGAGCACTTGCATCAACCAGCGGCCGCTGGTGAAGGTGGGTGACCGGGTTGCCTCCGGCGACATTATCGCCGACGGCCCCTCCACCGAATTGGGCGAGCTGGCGCTGGGCCGCAACGCGCTTTGCGCCTTCATGCCCTGGAACGGCTATAACTTCGAGGACTCCATCCTGATCTCCGAGCGGATCGCCAAGGATGACGTCTTCACCTCGATCCATATCGAGGAGTTCGAGGTGATGGCCCGCGACACCAAGCTGGGCCAGGAGGAAATCACCCGCGACATCCCGAATGTGGGTGAAGAAGCGCTGCGCAACCTCGACGAGGCGGGTATTGTCTATATCGGCGCGGATGTGAATCCCGGCGACATTCTGGTGGGCAAGGTGACGCCGAAGGGCGAGAGCCCGATGACGCCGGAAGAGAAGCTGCTGCGCGCCATCTTCGGTGAAAAGGCGTCCGATGTGCGCGATACCTCGCTGCGCCTGCCGCCTGGCACCTCCGGCACCATCGTCGATGTGCGGGTGTTCAACCGCCGTGGCGTGGACAAGGACGAGCGCGCCTTGGCGATCGAGCGCGCCGAGGTGGAGCGTCTGGCCAAGGACCGTGATGACGAGAGGGCCATTCAAGAGCGCGCCTTCCTGAACCGTCTGCGCGAGGCGCTGATCGGCCAGGTGGCTGGCTCCGGCTTCAAGGGCGTCAAGGCGGGCACTGATATCACCGCCGAGCTGCTCTCCGAGCATCCCCGTGGTGCCTGGCGTAACATCGTCGTGCAAGACGATGCGGTGATGGCGAATATCGAGCTGCTGAAGCGCGAGTTCGACGCTGCGGTGAAGCGCCTGCAGGACCGCTTCGAGAGCAAGGTTGAGAAGCTGCAGCGCGGCGACGAGCTGCTGCCCGGCGTGATGAAGATGGTCAAAGTGTTCGTGGCGGTGAAGCGCAAGTTGCAGCCGGGCGACAAGATGGCCGGCCGCCATGGCAACAAGGGTGTGGTCTCACGCGTTGTGCCGGTGGAGGACATGCCGTTCCTTGAGGACGGGACCCCGGTCGACCTGGTGCTGAACCCGCTGGGCGTGCCCTCGCGCATGAATGTGGGGCAGATCCTGGAAGTGCATCTTGGCTGGGCTTGCGCCAATCTCGGCAAACAGATCGGCAAGGCGGTGGAAGAATACCGCCGCACCGGCGAAGCCCGGCTGGAGCTGCTGGACCGGCTGAAGCTGGCCTATGGCGAGGAAATCTTCGAGTCCCAGATCAAGGATCTCGACGATGACGCGCTGACCGAGCTGGCCACCAACGTCACCAAGGGCGTGCCCATCGCCACCCCGGTGTTCGACGGCGCCCGCATCCCGGATATCGAGGAGATGCTGGCCAAGGCCGGCGTGGATATCTCCGGCCAGAGCACGCTGATCGATGGCCGCACCGGCGAGCCGTTCGAGCGCAAGGTGACGGTTGGGTATATGTACATGCTCAAGCTGCACCATCTTGTCGACGACAAGATCCATGCCCGCTCCATCGGCCCATACTCGCTTGTTACCCAGCAGCCGCTGGGCGGTAAGGCGCAGTTCGGTGGTCAGCGCTTCGGTGAGATGGAAGTGTGGGCGCTGGAAGCCTATGGCGCCGCCTATACGCTGCAGGAAATGCTGACCGTGAAGTCCGACGACGTCTCCGGCCGTACCAAGGTCTATGAGGCGATCGTGCGCGAGCAGGACAATTTCGAAGCCGGTATCCCCGAAAGCTTCAACGTGCTGCTGAAGGAACTGAAATCCTTGGGCCTGAACGTCGATCTGGAGCAGTCGTCCTCTTGAGGGCGACGTTCCGGAACGAGTGCAGGATGCCAGGCCAATATAAGGATATTGCGTAATGAATGATTTGATGAAGATTCTCGGGAATGCCGGCCAGACGGCGTCCTTTGACCAGATCAAGATCCAGATCGCTTCCCCGGAGCAGATTCGCAGCTGGTCCTATGGCGAGATCAAGAAGCCGGAGACCATCAACTACCGGACCTTCAAGCCGGAGCGCGATGGCCTGTTCTGCGCCCGCATCTTTGGGCCGATCAAGGATTACGAGTGCCTGTGCGGCAAGTACAAGCGCATGAAGTTCCGTGGTATCATCTGCGAGAAATGCGGCGTTGAAGTCACGCTGGCCAAGGTGCGCCGCGAGCGCATGGGCCATATCGAGCTGGCTTCGCCGGTCGCGCATATCTGGTTCCTGAAGTCCCTGCCGTCCCGCATTGCCACCATGCTCGACATGACGCTGAAAGATGTCGAGAAGGTGCTGTATTTCGAGAGCTATATCGTTCTCGAACCCGGCACGACCGACCTCAAGCTGCACCAGCTCATCTCCGAGGACGAGCTGTTTAACAAGCAGGATGAGTTTGGCGAGGACGGATTCCGCGCCGGCATCGGTGCCGAGGCGATCAAGTCCATTCTGATGGGCATTGACCTTGCCGAGACCCGCGCCACCATGCGCGCCGAACTGCGGGAGACCACTTCCGAGACCAAGCGCAAGAAGCTGGTCAAGCGGCTGAAGCTGATCGAGAACTTC
The DNA here is from genome assembly GCA_028870815.1 of Rhodospirillales bacterium. Classification (GTDB taxonomy): domain Bacteria; phylum Pseudomonadota; class Alphaproteobacteria; order Acetobacterales; family Acetobacteraceae; genus Acidocella. Next base: position 2,855 of record JAGWOU010000113.1, read on the forward strand.
CTCGAATCCGGCACCCACCCGGAATGGATGGTGCTGGATGTGATCCCCGTGATTCCGCCTGAGCTGCGCCCGCTGGTGCCGCTGGATGGCGGGCGTTTCGCCACCTCCGACCTGAATGATCTTTACCGCCGCGTCATCAACCGCAACAACCGCTTGAAGCGGCTGATGGAGCTGCGCGCGCCGGACATCATCGTGCGCAACGAGAAGCGCATGCTGCAGGAATCGGTGGATGCGCTGTTCGATAACGGCCGCCGCGGCCGGGCCATCACCGGCACCAACAAGCGCCCGCTGAAGTCCCTGTCCGACATGCTGAAGGGCAAGCAGGGCCGGTTCCGCCAGAACCTGCTCGGCAAGCGCGTCGATTATTCCGGCCGTTCGGTCATCGTGGTGGGGCCTGAACTCAAACTTCACCAGTGCGGCCTGCCGAAGAAGATGGCGCTGGAGCTGTTCAAGCCCTTCATCTACGCCAAGCTGGAGAAATACGGCCTGGCTACGACCATCAAGGCCGCCAAGCGCATGGTGGAGAAGGAGCGCCCGGAGGTTTGGGATATCCTCGAAGAGGTGATCCGCGAGCATCCTGTGATGCTGAACCGCGCTCCCACGCTGCACCGTCTCGGTATCCAAGCCTTCGAGCCGATCCTGATCGAAGGCAAGGCGATTCAGCTTCACCCGCTGGTCTGCACCGCTTTCAACGCGGATTTCGACGGCGACCAGATGGCGGTTCACGTGCCGCTTTCCATCGAGGCGCAGCTGGAAGGTCGCGTGCTGATGATGTCCACCAACAACATCCTCAGCCCGGCCAATGGCAAGCCGATCATCGTGCCGAGCCAGGATATCGTGCTGGGTCTGTACTATCTCTCGCTGGAGACGCCGGAATTCGTTTCCGCCAAGGATGAGGAGGCGCCAGCCTTCGGCACCGTGGGCGAGATCGAGTTCGCGCTCAGCGCGGGTGCCATCAAGCTGCACGACAAGATTCGCGCCCGCGTGAAGAACATGGGCGCGGATGGCGTGGTGAAGAACTCCATCGTGGCGACCACGCCGGGCCGCATGCTCATTGGCCAGTTGCTGCCGATGAACCCGAACGTGCAGTTCGCGGTGGTCAACAAGATGCTGACCAAGAAGAACGTGCAGGACGTGATCGACCTCGTCTACCGCCATTGCGGCCAGAAAGAGGCGGTGATCTTCTGCGATCGGCTGATGGGCCTTGGCTTTCGCCATGCGGCGAAGGCTGGCATCTCCTTCGGCAAGGACGATATGCGCATCCCCGATTCCAAGCAGGAACTGGTGGCGACCACTCTGGCCGAGGTGCGCGAGTTCGAGCAGCAATATCAGGATGGTCTGATCACCGCCGGCGAGCGTTACAACAAGGTGGTTGACGCCTGGTCGCGTTGTAAGGACCTTGTGGCCGGGGCGATGATGAAGGAGATCTCCCGCCAGGAGATCGGCCGGCCCACCAACTCCGTGTGGATGATGAGCCATTCCGGCGCCCGTGGTTCGGCCGCCCAGATGTCTCAGCTTGCCGGCATGCGCGGCCTGATGGCCAAACCCTCCGGTGAGATCATCGAGCAGCCGATTATCGCGAACTTCAAGGAAGGCCTCTCGGTTCTCGACTACTTCAACTCCACCCACGGCGCCCGCAAGGGGCTGGCGGATACGGCGTTGAAAACCGCAAACTCCGGTTACCTCACCCGCCGTCTGGTGGACGTGGCGCAGGACTGCATCATCATTGAGGATGATTGCGGCACTGAGCGCGGCCTGACCGTGAGCGCGGTGCGCGATGGCGGCGAGATCGTCGCCTCGCTCGCCGAGCGGATTCTGGGCCGTACCGCCGCCGAGGACATTCTGGACCTGAACACCGACGAGGTGATCGTGGCCCGCAATGAGCTGATCGAGGAGGCGCATGCCGAGAGGATCGAGAAGGCTGGCATCGAGACGGTGAAGATCCGCTCCGTGCTGACCTGCGATACCAAGATCGCGGTGTGCGGCAAGTGCTATGGGCGCGATCTGGCCCGCGGCACGCCGGTGAATGTGGGTGAGGCGGTTGGCGTTATCGCCGCGCAGTCCATCGGCGAGCCGGGCACGCAGCTGACCATGCGTACCTTCCACATTGGTGGTGCTGCTCAGCGTGGCGCCGAGCAGTCCAACGTGGAAGCCAGCCATGACGGCACGGTGGTCATCCGCAACCGCACGGTCGTGACCAACTCCACCGGTGTGCCGGTGGTGATGAGCCGCAACTGCGAAATCGTGCTTACCGATGCCGGCAAGCGCGAGCGCGCTCGCTTCCGCGTGCCTTACGGCGCAAGGTTGCTGGTGGACGAGGGTGCGGACGTGGCGCGCGGCCAGAAGCTGGCCGAGTGGGATCCGTACACCCTGCCGATCATCACCGAGCGTGCGGGTATCGTGGAGTATGCGGACCTCATCGAAGGCGTGACCCTGGTGGAGCGGACCGATGAAGTGACGGGCCTCACCTCCAAGGTGGTGGTGGACTACAAGCAGTCGGCCCGTGGCGCGGATCTGCGCCCCCGCCTGCTGCTGAAGGATGAGAAGGGCGAAATTCTGCGTCTCGCCAACGGCACCGAGGCCCGGTACTTCCTGTCGCCAGACTCGATCCTCTCGATCGAATCCGGCGCCACGGTGGCGGCGGGTGACGTGCTGGCCCGCATCCCGCGCGAAGGTTCCAAGACCCGCGACATCACGGGCGGTCTGCCGCGCGTGGCGGAGCTGTTCGAGGCCCGCCGGCCGAAGGATCACGCGATTATCGCGGAAATCGATGGCCGCGTGGAATTCGGCAAGGATTACAAGGCCAAGCGCCGGGTTATCGTGAAGAGCGACGAGACCGGCGAGGAGACCGAGTACCTGATTCCCAAGGGCAAGCACGTGTCCGTTCAGGAAGGCGACTATGTCCGCAAGGGCGACCCGCTGGTGGATGGCCCGCGCGTGCCGCACGACATTCTGCGCGTGCTGGGCGTGGAGGCGTTGTCCGACTACCTGGTCAACGAAATCCAGGATGTTTACCGGCTGCAGGGCGTGAAGATCAACGACAAGCATATTGAAGTGATCGTTCGCCAGATGTTGCAGAAGGTCGAGATCACCGAGGCTGGGGATACCACCTTCCTGGTGGGCGAGCTGGTGGACCGGGTGGAGTTCGACATGGAGAACAGCAAGCTGAGCGGCGACGAGCGGCCGGCGTTGGGGCTGCCGGTGCTGCAAGGCATCACCAAGGCCTCGCTGCAGACGCAGAGCTTCATCTCCGCCGCCTCCTTCCAGGAGACGACTCGCGTGCTGACCGAGGCGGCCACGGCCGGCAAGATGGATATGCTGACTGGCCTGAAGGAGAACGTGATCGTCGGGCGCCTGATCCCGGCGGGCACGGGCTCGGTGATGAACCGGCTGCGCTCGATCGCTGCCGGGCGTGACCGGCAGACGCTGGGCCCCAAGGGCGCCTCCAAGCCGGAGCTGGCCGCCGAGTAAGCTGGCCTTTATATATAGGACGACCCAAACGGCACCTCTGGGTGCCGTATTGCGTTGGTGGCGTCGTCATTCGCGTTCCCACACCCCGTTCTGAGGAT
>JAGWOU010000114.1 GCA_028870815.1 Rhodospirillales bacterium
AGGCCAGATAGTCGTGGATTTGATCGACGAAATGCCCGGTCGCCCTGGAAAAATTGCCGAGGGGCAAGGGGATCAACAGGCCGAAAAAGCTGAGCGGCTTGTTGTCGGTCCAGCGTGTGAGGAAGCCAAAAGCGACCACGGCGGCAAGCAGGAAATAGAGTACCCGGTGCGTGAGCCGCGCGGCCGTGTCCAGAAATGCCGCGCCGTCATCGAAAAACGTGCGGCCGGGGCGCAGGCGCCATCCCAGGCGCAGCACCAGCACGGCGGTAAGGACCAAGCCGAAGGACATATGCGCCACGATCATCAAACCATGCACATGCCGAGGAAAAAAGCCCCAGAATTCAGCGAGCAGGAATTGCACCACCACCAGCAGCGCGGTCAGCCAATGCAGCACGATGGTCAGGCCGTCATGGCGGATAATGCCGGGGCGGCCGGAAAAAGGCGTTTCACTGAATTGATTCATGACCCATCCAAAGTTCGATATAGTTCCCGCGAGCTATATGGCTTTTTGTTTTCACGCAACGCGGCGCTCTTTGCCGCTCCACTTTTCAAGAAGCCAGGTTAGAAGTGGTGAAACGGGAAGCGTATTCAATGCGGATGACCGCCTGAGCGGGCTGACAACCCCGGCGAAGAGGTGTATATTGCAAGATTTTAATCTTTTCTATTAGACATGCGGGCAATCTTGAGGCCATATCGGAGCCATGCGCCTGTCTTCGCCTCTCCCAGCCCTTTCACGGGACTGCGCCCTGTTTCTGGACATTGATGGGACGCTGATCGATTTTTCTCTCTCCCCCAGCGGTGTGATCGTGCCGCGTGGTTTACCGGCGCTGTTGCAAAGCCTGAAATTGCGGCTCGGCGGCGCTCTGGCGCTGCTCTCCGGGCGCAAGCTCACCGATATCGAGGCCATGTTCGGCCCCGGCTTTGCGGTTGGGGCTGAGCATGGCGCCCTTTTGCGGGATGCGGAGGGCCTGGTGGTTGCCGAGACGCGCCCAAACCCCGCCTTGGCGGCCTTGGTCGCGCCGCTGCGTGAGGCTGTGGCTGCCCGCTCTGGCACGCTGCTGGAAGAAAAACGCTTCGGCCTTACCCTGCATTGGCGTGCGGCGCCTGCAATGGCGGGGGAATTGACCGCGCTAGCCGGCCAGCTTGCCTCGCCGTACCCTGAACTGATGCTGCTGCCGGCACATTCGGCGCTGGAAATCCGCCCGGGTGGGACGGATAAGGGGGCAGCCCTTGAAACATTCATGTGCCAGCCGCCGTTCAAGGGGCGGAGGCCGGTGTTCATAGGCGACGACGTGACCGACGAGCCCGCCATTGCCCGCGCCAATGAAATGGGCGGGTTAGGGCTGCATGTCGCGCGGGATTTTGATGGTGCCACCCAGGCAGTGCGGGACTGGCTGGCGGAAGGGCTGCGGCAGAAAGGGGATGAAGATGCGATCGCCTGACTTGAACCTTGCGGTGATTGGCAATGGCGCGATTGCCTCGTTGATCGATCGCCAGGGTGCGCATGTATGGTGCTGCTGGCCGCGGTTGGATGGTGATCCGGTCTTTCACACCGTGCTGGGAGAAGCCGATGGCAAGGGCGAACTGGGTGTGGAGCTGGCGGATCAGGTCAGTTCCACTCAGAGCTATCTGCCTAACACGCCGATCGTGGAAACCATCCTGCGGGATATCCATGGCAACAGCTTGCGGGTGGTGGATTTCTGCCCGCGCTTCCGGCTTTACGGCAGGGTGTTCCGGCCGCCGATGCTGGTTCGGAGGTTGGAGCCGCTTTCCGGCCGGCCGCGCGTGACCGTGCGGGTGAGGCCGGGTTTCACCTATGGCGAGCAGCATCCGGCACCTGCCATCGGCAGCAATCATCTGCGCTTCACCGGGCCGGAATTTTCGCTGCGTGCCACAACGGATATGCCAATCGCTCATATCGTGCATGAGCACGTCTTCACGCTTGGGCGCCCTGGCACGCTGGTGCTGAGCGCCGATGAACCGCTCGGCCAGGCGCCAGATACCCTCTACGCGCATTTTCTAGCGGAAACGCGGACCTATTGGGAAGAATGGGTTGCTAATCTGAACGTGCCGTTCGATTGGCAGGATGCCGTGATCCGTGCCGCCATCACGCTCAAGCTCTGCTCCTATGACGATACCGGCGGCATCGTTGCCGCCCTCACCACCTCGATTCCCGAGGCGCCGGGTTCTGGGCGCAACTGGGATTACCGGTTTTGCTGGCTGCGGGATTCGATGTTCACGATCTCCGCTCTCAACCGTCTCTCCGCCACCCGAACAATGGAGACGTATCTGAGTTTCGTGCTGGATACGATCGCCGGGGCTGGCCCGCATGAGCTGCCGCCATTGTTTCCGATCGCGCCGGGCATGGAGCTGGAGGAGTATATCGCCCCGGCTCTGGCCGGTTACGCCAATGGCGATGGGCCGGTGCGCGTGGGCAATGGCGCCGCGCCGCAGCGGCAGAACGACGCCTATGGCGCCATCATCCTGAGTCTCACCCAGCTTTTTTTCGACCGCCGCCTGAAAGTGCGCGGCGATATGGGGCTTTATGAACAGCTCTGCCAGCTTGGTGATCTCGCCGAGCGCGTGGCGTTGGAGCCGGATGCGGGGCCGTGGGAATTCCGCGGCATGGCGCGGGTGCACAGTTTCTCCGCCGCCATGTGCTGGGCAGCTCTTTCGCGGCTGGCGATGATTGCGACCACGCTGGGGCTGGAGGCGGAGGCCGCGAGCTGGACCTTGCGCGCGCAAACTCTGCGTGAGGAGATTCTGCGGCGGATTGTCACGCAGGAAGGCTGGCTCTCGGGCGTGCTGGACCAGGAGGTGGCGGATGCCTCTGTGCTGGTGCTGCCGAGCATCGGCTTCATTGAAGCAACGTCGCCGGAATTTTCCACCACGTTGGATATGGTGGAACGTCGATTGATGAATGGCGGCTTCGTGATGCGCTACGACGCGCCGGATGATTTCGGCTTGCCGGAGACGGCCTTTTTGCTGTGCAGCTTCTGGTATGTGAACGCGCTGGCGCTGGCGGGCAGGCGGGCCCGGGCAATGGAGATTTTTGAAAGCATTTTGGCGGCACGCAACCATGTTGGGCTGTTGTCGGAGGATGTCGCGCCGGCGGTGGATGGCGAGCCGGCCAGGCTATGGGGTAATTTTCCGCAAACTTATTCTCACGTCGGATTGATTCTTTGCGCCATGCGGCTTTCGCGCGGCTGGGAGGAAGGGCTATGGCGCGCCTCGTAATTGTTTCCAACCGCGTGCCGGATGTCGCGGAAGGCTCGGGGCCACGGGCCGGTGGCCTGGCGGTGGGGCTGGCGGATGCGCTGGTGCCCGGCTCACTCTGGTTCGGCTGGTCAGGCGAACGGGTGACGAAGCGTTCCGACGAAATCCACAGCGTCACAGAGGACGGGATCACCTACGCCACCATCGACCTCGCGGAGGATGATTACCGGGAATATTATCTCGGCTTTTCCAATGCCACTCTGTGGCCTTTGTTTCACATGATGCCAAGCCTGGTAAGCTTCGATAACGCAGGCTATGAGGCTTACCGCGCTGTGAACGAGCAGTTTGCGAGAGCGTTGCGGAAGCTGGTTAATCCGGGCGATCTCATTTGGATTCACGATTACCAATTGCTTGGCGTTGCCGCCGCGTTGCGCCGGCTTGGCGTGGATAACCGGATCGGTTTTTTCCTGCATATCCCGTTTCCAGCCCCGGCCTTGTTCGAACTGCTGCCGCCCGCTGAGGAGCTTCTGCAGGCGTTGCTGGCGCATGATGTCATCGGCTTCCAGATCGTGCAGGACCGGTGGCATTTCCTCTCCGCCCTGCTTCAGCGTGATTTCGACGTGCAGGGCAATGATGTCCGGCTTGAGGGTCGGTTGCTGCGTACCATCGTGACGCCGATTGGCGTGGATGTGGACGCGTTCAACCGCCTCGCCGTGCGGGCAGTGCGGCGTGTGGAGGCACGGCGCGTGGTGGAAAGCCTGGCCGGCCGCGCCTTGATGATCAGTGCCGACCGGCTGGATTACACCAAGGGCCTGCCGGCGCGGTTTGATGCCTATGGCCGGTTTCTCTCGCGCTTCCCCGAGCAGCTGCGGCGGATCAGTTTCTTGCAGGTGGCCGCCCCCTCGCGCGAGGAGGTGGACCAGTACAAGGCCCTGCGCGACGAACTGGACTATAAAGCTGGTGCCATCAATGGCGAGTATTCGGATTTCGACTGGGTGCCGCTGCGGTACATGACCCGCGCTGCGGGGCGGGGCGTGCTGGCGGGCATGTTCAGAATATCACGCATAGGGCTGGTGACGCCGTTGCGCGATGGCATGAACCTCGTCGCCATGGAATATATAGCCGCGCAGGATCCGTTGAACCCTGGCGTGCTGATCCTTTCGCGCTTTGCCGGCGCCGCCAAGCTGTTGCCCGAGGCGTTGCAGGTGAATCCTTACGACGTTGACCAGATGGCGGAGGCGATTAACACCTCCATGCTGATGACGCTGGATGAGCGGCAGGAGCGGCATGTGGCCCTGCTGGAGCGGGTGCGCAGGCATGACGCCACCGCTTATAGCCGCGGGTTCGTGGCGGTGCTTGGCCAGGAGATTGTCGCACCAGTGGTGTAGTTGCTGGATAACGCCGATCTTTCGCTGGCGTTCCGGTTTGACCCTGGCTATAGCCGCAGGCCATGCGCAGCGATACCGCGAGCCTTCCGGCGAAGAATTCCTGGTTTGAAGTCTTGCGCGTGTTCCTGCGCCTGGGTCTTACCAGTTTTGGCGGCCCGGTGGCGCATCTGGGCTATTTTCGCCGGGAGTTCGTGCTGCGCCGGGAATGGCTGAGCGAGGACGCGTATTCGGATCTCGTCGGGCTGTGCCAGTTTCTGCCAGGCCCCGCCAGCAGCCAGGTGGGGTTTTCCATCGGGCTGATGCGCGCGGGGTTTCCCGGAGCACTCGCCGCCTGGACAGGTTTTACTCTGCCTTCGGCCATCTTGCTGGCGCTGTTCGGGTTCTGGGCGCATGCGCTCACCGGGGCGGCGGGGCAGGGGCTGCTGCACGGGTTGAAGCTGGTGGCGGTTGCCATTGTGGCGCAGGCGGTGTGGGGAATGGCGCGGAACCTGTGCCCAGACAAGCCGCGTGCCGGCATCGCCGTTGCGGCGGCGTTGGTGATTCTGTTCAGCGCCACTCCATTGGCGCAGGTCGCGGTGATCGCGCTGGGCGCATTGGCGGGGTTATGGCTTTGCCGCGCCTCGCCCGTAACGGTTTCCGGCCATGCGGTTTTTCCGGTGTCGCGCCGGGTGGGGGCGCTGGCGCTTACGGCCTTCTTCCTGCTGTTGTTCATTCTGCCGGTGCTGCGCGATGCCACCGGGGTTTCGGCCATCGCGCTGTTTAACGCCTTTTATCGTTCCGGCGCTTTGGTGTTTGGCGGCGGGCATGTGGTGTTGCCGCTGCTGCGCAGCGCTTTCGTCACGCCCGGGTGGGTGAGCGATAACAGTTTCCTTGCCGGATATGGCGCGGCGCAGGCGGTGCCGGGCCCGCTTTTCACCTTTGCCGCCTATCTGGGCGCAGTGGCCCGCCCGGCGCCGCATGGGCTGGCGGGGGCGGCGTTGGGGTTGGCGGGGATATTCCTGCCCGGTCTGCTCGTTCTCATCGGCGTGCTGCCCTTTTGGCACGTCCTGCGTGCCCGCCCCGCGGCGCAAGCGGCGATGCGCGGGGTGAATGCCGCCGTCGTCGGCTTGCTGGGCGCGGCGCTGTACAATCCCGTATGGACCAGTGCCGTTAAAACACCGGGTGATTTCGGCGTCGCGCTGCTTGGCTTCGCGCTGTTGACGGTATGGAAAGCACCGCCGCTGCTGGTGGTGGCGGTAAGCGCCCTGGGCGGCGTGGTGCTGGCGATGGCGTAGGCCGCTGGGGCGTTACGGCAATCTAGGAAACGATGAGTTTCGATTGTTTCTATTTTCATATCACGCGAGGCATCTATCTTGGCATTGAACAAGAATTTCTGCCGATGAGGTGATGTGATGATTGAACTGAGACCATTTGCGAAACTTGGCGGCGCGGATCATGGCTGGCTGAATGCCAAGCACCATTTCTCCTTCGCGAATTACCGCGACCCCACCCGCATGGGCTGGGGGCGGTTGCTGGTGTGGAACGACGACAGCATTGCGCCTGGCACCGGCTTTCCTGCGCACCCGCACCGGGACATGGAGATTATCACCTATGTGCGCAAGGGTGCGATCACACATGAGGATAATCTCGGCAACAAGGGCCGCACCGAGGCGGGCGATGTGCAGATCATGTCCGCGGGAACCGGCATCCGCCATAGCGAATATAACCTGGAGCCGGATGCAACCGAGATTTTCCAGATTTGGATCGCTCCGGAACAAGCCGGCGAGACGCCGCGCTGGGGGGCGAGGCC
>JAGWOU010000115.1 GCA_028870815.1 Rhodospirillales bacterium
TTTGCCAGGCACGCGTTAGGCCGCCAACCCGGCAATCACCCGGTCCATAAACGCATCGCAAGCGTCCAGTTCATCTTGCGTGACATATTCATCAGGCCGGTGCGCGCGGTCGATGCTGCCGGGGCCGCAAACCACCGCCGGCAAATGCAGTACTTCCTTGAACAGTCCGGCCTCCGTGCCGAACCCGATCTTGCCGGGCGGTGAACCGGCGGCCTCGATCATCTTTCTGGCGAAAGCATCGTTTGCGGTTGTATCCAGCCCGGGATATTCGTTGGTGATCTCGATTTCGATGCTCCCCTTGCCGTGGCGCGAAGTGATCTCCGCCGCCCGGCCCCGCAGCCGTTCTACCAGGACGGCAGGCTCGTCGCTCGCCACGTTGCGGATCTCGAATTCCATTTCGCAGAACTCCGGCACAGTGTTCAGCACGGTACCGCCTCTGATAGTGCCGACATGCACACTCGTGGATGGGAATGGGAAGGCCTCGTCCCGCGGGCCGGTTTGCGCGAGCTCGGCTTGCAGGGCTTCCGCGGCGCACACCATTTCCGCTGCCAGAGTGATCGCGTTGCACCCCAGCGTTGGATTGGCGGAGTGCGCGGCCAGGCCAAAGCAGTTGATGCAACCAGAGAGTTTTCCCTTATGCCCCAGCGCTACTTTCTGCTCGGTCGGTTCACCGATCACGCAGCCTTCGGCCCGGAAATTCTCCTTCGCCAACCGCGCCAGCATATCCCGCACGCCAATGCAGCCCACTTCCTCATCATAGGAAAAAGCGAGGTGCAGTGGGCGCGCGAGTTTGGATTTGTCGGCCCGGGCAGCGGCGCTTAACGCGGCGGCAAGAAAGCCCTTCATGTCGCTGCTGCCGCGGCCATAGAGCTTCCGGTTCTTGCAGGTCAGAATGAACGGGTCCGTGTTCCAGGCCTGGCCTGCCACCGGCACCACATCGCTATGACCGGAAAGCACGATGCCGGCACCTGTCTGTGGCCCGAAACTCGCCAGCAAATTCAATTTTCCTGGCTTTGCGCCAGCCATAATGTGAATCCGCCCGCCAGCGGCGGTGATCCGCCCGGCGCTCCAACGGATGAGCGCTTCATTGCTGTCGGCGCTGATGGTGGGAAAAGAAATGAGCGTGGCGAGGGTTTCTGCTGTGCTTATCATTTGTCCGAATCGTAGCGCGGCGCGGCTCCGTGGGGAAGCATTGTTTTTGCTGGTATCGGGGTGGAGAGGCCGGGCCATGCGTCAAACAGATGCACAGAGAAACGGTTGTCAGTGCTTCGGTAAATTCAAAGCAGAATAAAGTCGGATTAGTGTAAACTGCTTGTAACACATAATTATGGAACGCGCCGCGTTGACCGGGAGACTCTTGCAGTGAGAATTTGTTCGTTCAGCCCGGCATCGGGTCCGCTGCGGGCGGGAAGCGTTCTTCAAAAAAACCGCTCTCTTTATCTCAGCGCCGTCGTGGCGCCCTACCCCCAACGTTAAGGATCACGTCCATGGGCACCGAATCCCCGGGCAGAGTCGAGCAACATACCATCTATCAGATCCCGCTGGACCAGCGCCACGGCACCTGGAAGGACCTGTTCACCATCTGGTTCGGCTCGAACATCATGATGCTGACCATCGTCACCGGCGCGCTGGCCAGTTCGGTGTTCAAGCTCGATTTCATGAGTTCCTGCCTGTCGATCATCGTGGGCAATCTGGCGGGTGCCGTGTTCATGGCGCTGCATTCGGCGCAAGGGCCGCAGTTGGGTGTGCCGCAGATGGTGCAGACGAGAGGGCAGTTCGGCACCATCGGCGCGGTGCTGGTGGTGGCCATCGTCATCGTCATGTATGTGGGCTTCCTGGCCTCCAACATCGTGCTGGGCGGGCAGTCTCTGCATACCATCGCCGGCGGTATCAATGAGCATGTGCTCATCGTCTTTATCGCGGTCGTCAGCGTCATCGCCACCATTTTCGGTCATGACCTCATCCACGCCTATGCGCGTTTCCTTACCTGGGCCTCGGGTTTTGCCCTTCTTCTCTCATTCGTATGGATCGTCGCAATCCATGGCCTGCCCGGAAACTTCATGACGATGAACGGCTTCAGTGCCGCAGGTTTCTTCAGCATGGTTTCCGTCGGCGCGCTGTGGCAGATCGCTTATGCGCCCTATGTGTCGGATTATAGCCGCTATATGCCGCATGACACAGGCGCCAAGCAGGCATTTTGGGCTTCTTATTGGGGCTGTTCCCTCGGCTCTATTTTGCCGATGATCCTGGGTGCGCTGCTCGGCCTCGTCGCCGCCAATGGCGATCCTGTCGGCGGGCTTACCACCTTCACCGGCGCTGCCGCCATTCCTATCGTCGTCATCTTCTCCGTCGGCATTGCCGGCACCAATGCGATGAACCTTTACTGTGGCGTGCTCTCCACCATTACGCTCGTCCACACCTTCGTGCCTTCATGGAAAGCGGGGGCCACGGCGCGCACTGTCACCGCCATCGTCATTACGCTCATCGGCCTTGCCATCGCGCTGTTCGCGGCGGGCAATTTCCTCACCAACTATACAAACTTCATCCTGCTGCTGCTCTATGTGCTGGTGCCATGGACGGCGATCAACCTCGTGGATTTCTACCTCGTCCGCCATGGTGATTATGATGTGGCGGCCTTCTTCACTGCTGAGGGCGGCGTGTACGGGCGATTCAATAAATCAGCGATCTTCTGCTATATCCTTGGCATTCTCATCCAGTTGCCCTTCGTTTCCACCGATCTGTACACTGGCCCCGTCGCCAAGGCGCTGGACGGTGTGGATTTGTCCTGGATCGTCGGCATCGCGGTCATCAGCCCGATCTATTATTTCATGGCCCGCAAGGCGTCGTCCAATCTGGCGGCGGCGGAATGACACCCATGATGGGCCACGATCTGCGGGTAGATCAGGCGCATATGTCTGACCATTTTGCCACGCGCAATTACGGTGTGCCGGGTGCTTTGCCCGCGGCCTGAAGCCTCACCACAAATTGCAGTATTCGTCTGAACCTTCCAGATTCCGGCCCGGCAGCATGTCCGGGCCGATTTCTTTCAGCCAGCCATTGGGCGCGTTGTGCCGGGGCACATCGCCGCAATTGGTATGCACCCAATCCATGCCCATTCGTCCGTATTTGGTTTGGTAGAGCTTGCCGCAGAGAGAGATCCTGTCGCCTGGATGCAGCGATGAAAGCGGTGCCGGCACCGCGTTCGGCACGGTATCGTAGCCGGAGGCGAATACGTTATCAGCGCGGATGTCGTAACGCTGCCCATCATCCCCGTTCAGCAGAATTTTGGTGTGTGAGAGGGCGATGCCATGGCGGAACTCCCGCGCCCGCACATAAAACGGCCCATGCGCGATGGTGCCGGTTAGGTAGCTACCGCCTTGCGCCGCGCATTGCCCCGCGGCATCAGCCCTGGCGGCACCGGCGGCGCAAAGACAGAGCAGAAAGATGAACAGGCGCGCCATGGCGGCGTTTTTATCACGGGCATCCTGCCCGCCAAAGTTGTTTCCTCGCCCCGCAATGCCCATGTGAGCGCCGCATGACAGGGAGAGAGGTATGAGCCAGATCGATGCGCAGCAAGCGGGCACATTCAAAATCGGCGGAGATATGGAAGTCGTCCGCCTTGGCTTCGGCGCCATGCGCATTACTGGCCCCGGCGTATGGGGCGCGCCGCAAGACCGTGAGGAGGCGCTGCGCACACTGCGCCGCGTGCCCGAGCTTGGGATCGATTTCATTGACACCGCCGATTCTTATGGCCCGGAGATATCGGAGTTACTCATCCGTGAGGCGCTTCACCCGTATGGCAAATTGCGCGTGGCCACCAAGGGCGGCCTTGTCCGCCCTGGCCCCAATAACTGGCAGCCAAAGGGCAAGCCGGAATACCTGATCGGCCAAGCCCGCCGCAGCCGGGAGCTTCTCGGCGTTGAGGTCATCGACCTTTGGCAACTTCACCGCATAGACCCAAAAGTGCCGGCGGACGAGCAATTCGCCGCCATCCGCACGCTTCTTGATGAAGGCATCGTCCGGCATGCGGGTCTCAGCGAGGTCTCCGTGTCGCAGATCGAGGCAGCGAAAAAGATATTCCCCGTCGCCACGGTGCAGAACCGTTATAATTTGTCAGACCGTGGCAGCGAGGACGTGCTGGATTATTGCGAGCGGCAGAATATTGGCTTCATCCCCTGGTATCCGCTTGCCGCCGGTGATCTGGCGGGGCCGGGCACGGCGCTGGACGGCATTACCAAGGCGCATAACGCCAGCCCGGGGCAGATCGCGCTCGCCTGGCTGCTTCAGCGCAGCAAGGTCATTTTGCCCATCCCTGGCACGGGCAAAGTGAAGCACCTGGAGGAGAATACCGCCGCCGCTTCCATCCGGCTCACGCAGGAGGATGTGAAGGCGCTGGACGCGGCGGGGCGTTAGCTGCCGCCGCCGGGGGGAAAGCGTGCCGGATATTCCAACGGCCCATCATAGCCAAGCGCTCTCACTTTCGCCGTCAGCCTATTTATTTCGCTTTGCGGCGGGTCCGGGTTGCGGCTGAGTATGGACACGATATGCATGTTCGGGGTGGCGACGATGAACCAGCCATAATCCTTGCCATGGTCCAAAATCCAATAGGTGTAGGGTAGGGTGAAAATGCCCCACACATGGTAGCGCACCGAAATCTTGTTGTTTTGCCCTGGGTTCAACACCGCAACCGTGCCCTGGAAGGCGCGCTCCTTGCCCTCGGGCGTGCCGGTATGGCAGGCGTCGCGTTGCACCAGCTTGCCTTGGGCGTTGGCCAGATAGGTGGTGGTGCCGGCCACGCAGCCATCGGTCAGCTTCGTTGGTTCCCGGCCGATCTCATACCATCGCCCGGTATAAAGCCGTGCCATATTCACGCTTTTCACCGGCTCGGGCGCCTGTGGGCCAGATGGCGCGGCGGCGCAGCCCGCCAGCGGGAGGATTAACGGCAGCGCAAGGCGCCAGCGATATGGTTTGGTCATGCATCCAATACGCGGCCAAAGCGTTGCCGGATCATCCCATTCGCCCGGGAACATGTTTGTGTCTTATGTTTAATCCGCGCATACCGGGGTTTTGCCATGCCGTGCATTTGCGTTGCGGGCTGTCCCCGTGCTGTAGAAGCCGTTTTACAGCTTCGCTTCGCAGGCTTTCGGGAACGTCATCATGAGCATCGTCAAATATCGTTTATATCAGCCGCGCCTTGCGCCTCGCCGCACGAAAGTCGTGGTGCCCGGCTGGGGCGGTGAAAAGCAGCCCCGGCAGGACGGTTCTCACGAACAAGGATGGCATTGCCTGCCTTTTGTCGAGGGCGCGCAATATGGGATTGAAATTTTTTACCCGCATGAGAATGAGCTGCGCGTTTCCCGCCAGAATGGGAAATTCGTCTTCGATGGCGATTTCGGGCCTTCGCCCAGCCCTGGCCTGCAATGGCCGCCTTTTCGCGATTTCGGCGCGGATTATTACACCTACCAGCTTTTACTGGACCTGAAGGTGCCGGAGGGCCTAGCCATCCGCACCGAGCCGCATCCGCGTTATTATCTCAGTGCCGCGAATGATGTGCCGCTCGCCGTGCCGGCATTGCTGCGCACCTCCTGGTGGCCGATGATCAATTTCGTCGTGTTCAAGGCCCCGCCTGAAGGTGGCGTGCACATTTTCCGCCCCGGCGAGCCGTTTATGCAGATTTGCATTCTGCCAACCGAGCCTGACTTCACTCTTGAACCAATGACCGAGGAGGAAGCCGCTGAGCGCGAGATGCAGTCACGGCGTATCCACGCCAGCCGTGACACGCTGGGCCAGGACACGCGAGGGACCTCATCAACCAATACCGTGTTCGACGGCACGTATCGCCGTATCCTCGGAGCCGCCCGGGCAAGAGACCGGACGGCTGGAGATGAGGAAGGCTAGAGCCAACGGCCTTGAATTTGCAAAGCCGCGCTACTTCATGCGGCTTTAGTTAATACTCACGCCCACGCCCGGCGCCACGATAACCGCACCACCCTGGTGGTGGTGGTGATGGTGGTGGTGATGCGGTGGCGGTGGTGGCGGCGCGTAATACGAATTGTGGTGGTGATGATGGTGATGGTTGTTACCATTTCCATCGCCATTATTATTCCAATCCACCTTTACCGCGCCTGGGGTTTTTGCCTGGGCCATTTCCGCGTCGTGCATTCGCAATGCGGCGGCGGCATTCGGGATTGGCCGGAGAAGATCGGCGTAAGACGTCACAGCCAACGGCTCAGGTGTGAGGGCGACATTCGTTGCCGCCTGGGCGGCTGTGCCACCTAATGTAGCCAGCCCGGCCAAAGCGCCGAGCAAGCCTGCGGTTTTCCGTTCCATCTGAAACTCCTTCACTTATAAAGAGCGGTATTACAGATGGCGAAGTGGTCC
>JAGWOU010000116.1 GCA_028870815.1 Rhodospirillales bacterium
TGGCACCATCCGGCGCGTTTGATCCAATAACAGATTTGCGGGGCATTCCCGCTGAACGGGCCGCGATTTCTTGCCACGCAGGACTGCCGGACGAAGCCGGGCGGGATGCCGACAGCATCTTTGGGCGCAATGATCGCGTCTGTTTGCGCCGCGTAGGGCGCATTGGTGAAGTGAGTCCCGACGAAGATCGGCGTGATCGGCATGAAAAGACCATTCAGGATAGCTATCGTCACGGCACAAGGATGTTGTTGTGCCAGCTCGTTGGAAAGCTGGTAGGCGGTTGTTTGCATCAGCAGGTTTGTTCGCAACATCGGGCTGAGGAACGGGCCGGAGAGCAGGAACAGCCCGGCCAAAATGCGCTCAAATTTGGCAAGACGCGGCAAGCTTGCCGCCACTCCCAGCCCGACCAGAGGTATGGTGAGCGCGATGGCGGGGAAGATGAAGCGGAATTCCTTATGCGGAATCAGGCTGTGCTCGGCGATGGTAACAAGGGCGGCGAGAATGACGAAGCGCAGTGCACGTGTGCTGCGGAAGATGAACAGAAAAACCCCGGCCATGCTCCACAGCCAGTCCACCAGCAGCATAAGCGGGTAGAATCCCACAGGCACCGCGCCGAAGGCGCCTGCGGAAACGCCGACGATGGCGTTCAGATACACATTGAGCCAGAAGCTGCGGAATGGCTGGCCCCAGGTCAGCCAGTCCAGCCCGCCCGCCAGCAGCACAGGTACGCAAGCGATACCGACGCCCAGGAGCCAGGATCTTGTGTTCCGCCAGCATAGATGGATGCCGATAATGGCGATGGCGGGCGCAAGCTGCTCCCGTAATACGAAAGTGAGGCCAAGCAGGAACCCGGCCGCGAGAATATGGCGGGTTGCGCCGCTCTCCCGTGCTTGTGACGCGAAGTAGGCGGCAGGGACGAGGGTGTAGGCGCTCAACGCTTCTTCCAGCGCGTGCGGCGCCATTAGCCACAAATCCGGCCAGGCAGCCGCCAGCCCGCCGGCGATGCAAGCGCCGCGGAGGCCGTGATACATCCGCCCCCATTGAAAGCTGGACCAGACGATGGAAAGTGAGCAGAAGCAGAGCAGCGCCTTGACCAGCACAATCCCCGCAGGGGGGGAGCCGCCCAGTGCCTTTGCCAGCCAGACCGGCCCGGCCAGAAACCCAGGGATCAGCCAGGAACGCAGGCCGACCTGAAACTCCCAGGGCACCGGGCCGCTGTGATACACAAGCCGGTGCGCCTGACCGAGATACTGCAAGATTTCATCGGGCGCTGCGAAATTATTGTCGAACAGCGCCACCGGCAGGCGGAATGCCAATGCCAGTGCCAGGCACACCGCCAGCGGGTATGTTTCCACAAGCCGCCGGATAGGCCCGGCGTGTTGGAGATCAGCCGGGTACGCCCTTGGTTGTTGAATATTCAAAATGCAACGCCTTGTCCGGGTTCACGATGGCATAAATGGCGTGTGCCGCCACGGCCCCTTCGGCGAAGCCTTGCAAGATGAGCTTCAGCTTGCCGGGATAGGTGCAAATATCGCCTACCGCGAACACGCCCGGCAGGGAGGTCTGCATGTCGAAGGGCGTGACGGCGATATGGCTTTTATCCAGTCCCAGCCCCCAATCGGCGATTGGCCCCAGTTCCATGGCCAGGCCGAAAAAGGGCAGCAGCACGTCGGCGGGCAGGTGCTTCGTGCCGCCGTCCAGGTCCGCGACCTCCACGGCTTCCAGCGTTCCGCCCGTGCCGTGCAGCGCATGCAGTTGGTAAGGGATCACCATCTCCACATTGCCCGCCGCGGCCAGTGCGTCGAGCTGCGCGGTGCTCTCTGGTGCCGCGCGGAATTTCGGGCGGCGATGCACCACGGCGATGCTGGCGGCGATGCCTTGCAGCGCCAGCGCCCAATCCACTGCCGAGTCGCCGCCACCGGCGATAACCACGCGCTTGCCCCGCAGGTCCTCGCGCTTCTTCACGTAATAACGTACCGCGCCCGTGGCTTCGTAAGCGGTGAGTCCTTCCAGTGGCGGGCGGTTGGGGCCGAACGCGCCCGCACCCGCCGCGAGGATGACGGCCTTGGCTCTAACCTCATCCCCGGCACTGGTGGTGAGGGTGAAATCCCCGGCGGTGCCGGAAAGCCCCGTCACTTGCCGCCCCAGCAGCTTGGCGCAATTAAACGGGGCGATCTGCGCTTCCAACTGCGCGATGAGCGCGCCGGCCTCGATGGCCGGGTGGGCTGGAATGTCGTAAATTGGCTTTTCCGGGTAGAGGGCGACGCACTGGCCGCCAAGTTCGTCCAACGCGTCGATCAACACGCAGGACATTTTCAGCATCCCGCATTCGAACACCGCGAACATGCCGGCAGGGCCAGCGCCTATGATCGCCACATCGGCTGAAATCTGTTCCATGGTGAATGCTTTGCCCCGGCCCTCTTTTCCAATCAAGTTTGCGCGGCCACAATTGGCGCATGCGTTTGCACCTTAAGGACGAGTCGGAAACCCAGCGCCTGGGTGAGAGGCTGGCCGCCATGGCCCGGCCCGGCGACGCGCTGCTGCTGGAAGGCCAGTTGGGCGCGGGCAAATCCAGCCTGGCGCGCGCCTTTATCCGCGCCGCGATGAATGACCCGCGTATGGCCGTGCCCAGCCCCACTTTCACGCTGGTGCAGAGCTATGAAACACCCGGCGGCATAGAAATTTCTCATTTCGATCTCTGGCGGTTGGACGGCCCGGCCGCACTTGCGGAACTGGGGTGGGATGAGGCGCTCTCTGGCATCGTGCTGGTGGAATGGCCGGACCGGCTGGGCGATCTGGCGCCGAAACACGCGTGGCGGTTGCGGCTTAGCCTTGTCGGTGCGGGGCGCGATGTTGAAATTGACGGTGAATTGAGGGGGTTTGATGCAGCCTGATACGGCGGTGATTCTCTGTGCGGGGCTTGGCGAACGGATGCGGCCCTTGAGCCTCACCACGCCCAAGCCATTGCTGAAGCTGGCGGGGCTGCCGATCCTGGCGCACATCATGACGCGCTTGCGTGACGCAGGCGTGACCAAGGTGATTGCCAATGCGTCCTATCTGGCGGAGCAGGTGGAGAGCTTTTTCGCTAACTACGATAATGTAACGGTTTTGCGGGAGGAAGCCCTGCTGGAAACCGGCGGTGGCCTGGCCGCGATGGCCGCCAAGGGCGTGCTGCCGGGCGCGCCATTTTACATAATCAACGGCGATTCCTTTTGGGTGGACGGGCCCTCGGCGGCGCTGCCTCGCCTTGCCGCCGCGTTCGACCCTGCGCGCGAGGACGCGATGCTGCTGCTCGCCCGTTCGGCCGGAACCATCGCTGAAACGCGGTATGGGGATTTCGTCTGGCCGCGTGAGGGCGAGCTGCGCCGCAGGCTGGAACGTGAGGTCGCACCCTACCTTTATTCTGGCATCCAGATTGCGACTTCCGCACTATTGCACGGCGCGGCGGTGGAGCGGTTTTCCCTGAACCGTTTATGGGACGAGGCACTGGGGCGAAGCCGGCTGAACGCGATCATCCATGATGGTGTGTGGTTTCACCTGACCACGCCGGACGATATCGACCGCGCTGAGGAACTTCTGGCGGCGCGGGAAGTGGGCAATTCCACGTGACGCCACGCCGCCCGCGCATTGGCGCCTTTCCGCCGGAGGCAGCGTTTCTGCCCGCACTCGCGCGGCTGTGGCTGGCTGAAGGCGGCGGGCATGAGGGGCTGATTATTCTGCCCAGCCGCCGCGCCGCGCAGGCGCTGGCCGGGGCGTTTCTGGAGGCCAATGGCGGCCAGGCGCTGTTGCTGCCGCGCATCGTGGCGTTGGGCAATATCGACGAGGCGGGGCTGCTGCTTTCCGCTGGGTTTATGTTGCCGCCGGCCATGGCGCCCGCGCGGCGGCAGGCGCTGCTGGCGAGGCTGATTTTGCAGATGCCGCAGGAAAGCGGGGCGCCGCGCAAGCTTGCCGCCGCCTGGGCGCTGGCCGCCGAGTTCGCCACGCTGCTGGACGAGGCGGACCATGCCGGGGTGGATCTGGCCGCCGCACTGCCCGGCCTGGTGCCTGAGGATTTCGCCGCGCATTGGCAGCGCACGCTGGAATTCCTCACTATCGTTACCCATGCCTGGCCGGGCATCCTTGAATCCGAAGGCGTGATGAACCCGGCGAAGCGCTTGGCGGCGCTGATCGAGGTGCAGGCAAAAGCCTGGCGTGAAAACCCGCCGCCGGGGCCGGTGTGGATGGTGGCCGCCGAGGGCACGCCCGCCATTGCCCGCATGGCGGCGATGGTGGCGGGGCTGCCGCAAGGCCGGCTGATTCTGCCCGGCTTCGACCCTCATCTGCCCGCGGATGCCTGGGCGGGCGTTGGGGATTCTCATGCCCAGGGCGGTATCGCCCAGCTGCTGTCGGATATCGGCGCGCGGGTGGAGGAGGTGGAGTTGCTGGCGGCATCGCCCGGTGCGGTGCCCGAGGGGCGCAGCCGCTTATTCTCCCGCGCCTTGCTGCCCGCCGAGGCGCTATCGGAATGGCAGAAACCGGCGCCGTTGAATCTGGATGGCGTATCGCGGCTGGAAACCGGGGACGAGGCGCAGAACGCCTTGGCCATCGCGATGATTCTGCGCCAGGCGATGCAAACGCCAGGGCAGAGTGCCGCGCTCATCACCCCTGACCGCGCCTTGGCGGCCCGCGTGGGTGCGGCGTTGAAGCGCTTTGGCATTACGGCGGATGACAGTGCTGGCGAGCCGTTGGCCGCTACCCCGCCCGCCGTGTTTCTGCGCCTGCTGGCCCGCGCGGCGCGGGAGGATTACGCGCCCCTGCCGCTGCTGGCGCTGCTGAAACATCCGCTGGCCACCGGGGATATGAACCCGCAGGATTTCCGTGACATGGCGCGGAAGCTGGAGAAGCACGCCTTGCGCGGTCCGCGCCCGCCGCCGGGGCTGGAAGGTTTGCGCTTCCGCTTGAAGGACGAGCATCTGGCGGAGAAGGATTTTCTTACTCGGCTGGAGCGTAGTCTTGCCCCCCTGGCTTTGGCCGAGGCGGTAACGCCCGTGGCGGCGCTAACGGCGCTGGTAGAGGCAGGAGAAGCGCTGGCCGCCACGCCGGAGGAACCCGGCCCGTCGCGTTTATGGCTGGGTGAGGCGGGCAATGCGCTTTCCGCTCTGCTGGCCGAAAGCCTCACGGCGCTGGCGGATATGCCGGACATGGCACCAGCGGAGTTGCCGGAGCTGCTGGATGCCCTGATGAGCGGCCAGGTGGTGCGCCGCCCGCGCGCGAAGGATGGGCACCCGCGCATCGCCATCTGGGGCATTCAGGAGGCGGCGCTGCAAAGCGTGGATGTGGCGGTGCTGGGCGGGTTGGTGGAGGGTGTGTGGCCATCGCCGGAGGAACCCGGCCCGTGGCTTTCCCGCCCGATGCGTAAACAAGCCGGGCTTCCGAGCGCGGAATTGAAAATTGGCCAGGCGGCGCATGGGTTTTTCTCACTCGCCAGCGCCTGCAAGCAGGTGATTCTGGCGGCGCCCAAGCGGCGTGAGCGCGCCCCCGCCGTGCCCGCCCGCTGGCTGACGCGCCTCGCCGCCATGCTGGCGGGGCAGGGGCTGGGCCTGCCCGCGCACGAGGCGGGGCTGTGGGCAGGGCAGCTGGACCAGCCGGAACGGCGCATTCCGCGCCCACGCCCGCGCCCCACCCCGCCAGCTGAAAACCGTCCCCGCGTGTATTCGATTTCAGACATCGCGACGTTGATGTCTGACCCCTATGCAATTTATGCCAGGAAGGTGCTGCGGCTTTTCCCGCTAGATCCGCTGGATGACGAAAGCGACGCCAGCCAGTTCGGCGATGTGGTGCATGCGGGGCTGGCAAAATTTTTTGCGGAGAGCGATGTGATGGCGCCGGATGCGGCCGTGCGGCTACGCCATGCGCTGGAGGTGGCGATGCGGGAGTCTCGCCCGCGCGCGGCATTGGCGCAATGGTGGATGGCAAGGCTTGAGCGCATCGCGGACTGGCTGGTGGAGGCCGAGCGCGAGCGGGTGGCGGCAAGCGGCAGGCCGGAAGCGCGGGCTTTGGAACAGGTTGGCGAATGGAAACTTGCCGGTGATTTCCTGCTGAAAGGCCGGGCGGACCGCATTGAACGCGACGCGGATGGGGGCGTGCGGATTATCGACTACAAGACAGGCAAACCGCCCGAGGAGAAAAAAGTGAAAGCGGGCACCGCGCCGCAATTACCGCTGGAAGCTGTGATGGCGGAACTGGGCGCCTTTGGCGAGGCGTTCGCCGCCGAGGTGAAAGAGTTGATCTATGTCGCCCTTTCCGGCCGGGCTGCGCCGGGCGCTGAGAGAAAGATATTGGAAAAGCCCGAAGAATTGCGCGATGTGATCGAACAGGCGGCG
>JAGWOU010000117.1 GCA_028870815.1 Rhodospirillales bacterium
GAGGACAACGCAACTTTTTGCAGGTACGTGCCTTTTGCACCGGTCGGCTTGGCTTTCTGCACCGCGTCGATGAGCGCCTTGGCGTTCTCAACCAGCTTGTCAGCCTCAAAGCTCGCCTTGCCAATGCCCGCATGGATGATACCGGCCTTCTCGGCACGGAACTCAACCTGGCCGGACTTGGCGGCGGTAATCGCACCTTTCACGTCCATGGTCACGGTGCCGAGCTTGGGGTTCGGCATCAGGCCGCGCGGGCCCAGGATCTTACCTAATTTGCCAACCACACCCATCATGTCCGGGGTGGCGATGCAGCGGTCGAACTGAATGTCGCCAGCTTGAATCTTCTCAGCCAGATCGTCGGCGCCCACAACATCGGCACCGGCGGCCAGAGCTTCCTCAGCCTTGGCGCCACGGGCGAACACGCCCACGCGCAGGGTCTTGCCCGTGCCGTTCGGCAGGGAAATGAGGCCACGCACCATCTGGTCGGCATGGCGGGGGTCGATACCCAGGTTCAGGGAGATCTCGATGGTCTCGTCGAACTTGGCGGTGGCGTTCTTCTTCGCCATCGAAACCGCGTCGGTCAGGGCGTAGAGCTTGTTGCGCTCAACGGTGGCGCGGGCGGCATTCAAACGCTTATCATGTGCCATCTTATCAGCCCTCCACCACGGTCAGGCCCATGGAGCGGGCGGAACCCGCCAGCATGCGCACGGCACCATCAACATCGTTCGCGTTCATGTCCTTCATCTTGGTGGCGGCAATCTCGCGCAGCTGCGCGGTGGTCACCTTGCCCACGGCCGCACCCTTACCGGGGGTCGTGGTGCCTTTGTCGATGCCCGCCGCCTTCTTCAGGAAGTAGGTGTTGGGCGGGGTCTTCATGATGAAGGAGAAGGTACGGTCGGCGAAGGCGGTAATCACCACCGGCACCGGCATACCGGGCTCCATCTGCTGCGTGGCAGCGTTGAATTCCTTGACGAACTGCATGATGTTCAGACCACGCTGGCCGAGCGCGGGGCCCACCGGCGGCGAGGGATTCGCTTTGCCTGCGGGAATCTGCAGCTTGATATAGCCGACTACTTTCTTCGCCATTTCTGGCTCCTTTCATCCTATGGCCCAGCCGGAAGGCTGCCAGCCATTGGACCGCGGTTCAGACGGCCGGGCACACCTGTCCCCTGCCTCCCACGTTCCGAGGGGCGGAGCCTTAGCCCAACCCCCGCCCCCTGTCTAGCACCACTTGAATTTTTACCCTTAGATACAAGCCATGCAAAAAACCGCTGCCCTTATCGTCGTGGACCTTCAGCCGGATTTCTGCCCCGGCGGCGCGCTTGCCGTGCCGGGCGGGGATGAGATCGTGCCCCTGGTCAATAAACTGGCCCAAAACTTCGAAACCGTGGTGCTGACGCAGGACTGGCACCCGGCGGACCATGTTTCCTTCGCCGCCAACCATCCGGGCCAGGCGCCGTTCGGGATGATCGACCTGCCCTACGGCCCACAAGTGCTTTGGCCTACCCATTGCGTAATGGAGTCGCCGGGTGCGGCCCTGCATCCGGGCCTGCATATTCCCCATGCCAGCGCCATCATCCGCAAGGGCAGCCACCGGAATGTGGACAGCTACTCCGCCTTCCTGGAAGCCGACCGCGCCACTCGCACCGGGCTGGACGGCTATCTCACCTCACGCGGCGTCACAGACTTATATATATGCGGCCTTGCTCTGGATTTCTGCGTGGCCTGGACCGCCGAGGACGCACGCGGCTTCGGCTTCAACGCCACCATCATAGAGGACGCCTGCCGCGCCATCGACCTGAACGGCTCGCTCGCGGCGGCTTGGGCACGCCTTGCTAAAGCGGGGGTAAAACCCATCACCAGCCCCGGCCTAACCTGACGCCCGCCCGGCAGCGCCCAGCCTGCCTACTCGCCGATATTTTCCTTCCTGTGCCGTTCGAGCTGTTCGCTATACCGCCTGAGCGCGTATTGCTCGGACAATAGGCCAATGACTTTGCGCGTGGCCGGGCCATCCAGCACGGCAAGCGAATCCGCCTCCGCCGTCTCGAAAACCGCGAGCGCGTCTTTCACCGTCATTCCCGGCAACAGAAACTGGTCGCGATGGTGCAGAAACGCCTCTAGCTTTTCCTGCCCCCGCATATCCGAGGCATGCAGCTCTGCGGGAAAAACGATGCCGGCATATTTCCCCTCATCATCCAGCACCACCAGGCGCTGGGCCTCACCGGGCTGGGCTTCGCGCCGCAACACCTCCGGCGAAGTGGGGCGCACGAAGCGCAAATCGGAACGGCGCATCAGCCGGCCGACCGTTAGGCTGGCGATCCAGCCGACATCCGCGCCGCTGCGAATGGGCGTGCCCCGCAAATGGAAGCGCCAAGTGGAAAAGGAATAGCCAAACACGCGCTTCACCGTCATCGCGGCGGCAATGGCGGCGGCCAGCACGCAGATGGTGATGGAAAATTGCCCTGTGCTCTCCAGCGCCAGGAAGGTCATGGTCATCGGCCCGCCCACAACCGCAACCGCCATCGCACTCATGCCCACCACGGCGTAAAACCCCACCGGCATTACCGGCAGACCGGGGATGAACATGACAATATCGGCAAACAGCTTGCCAAACAGCGAGCCGAGAAACAGCGACGCGAAGAACAAGCCGCCGCGAAACCCGGAGCCGATGGAAATGGCGGAGGCAACGGCCTTGCCTAGAAACAGGACAAACGCCGCGACAAGCGGCAGCTCCATGCCGATATCCATGTGCAAGGCGGCATGGCCTGAGCCGAGCGTCGCAGGAGAGATCAGCCCCAGAGGGCCCAGCAGCAAACCACCGGCGACCGGGCGCATCCAGGCCGGCAAGCGGGAGCGGCGGAACCCTGCCTCGATGGAAGTAACGCCGCGCATAATGGCGATGGCCGCGAAACCCGCGACAACACCGAGCAGGATCGCCATCGGATAGGCCGAAAGCGGAATCTGGTGCGGCAAGGCCACATTCAGCGGTCCGGATCCCGCATGCAGCATATCCGTCACCAGTGTGCCGGCGAGGGCGGCAATGATGATGAAGGGCAGCGTGGCCAGGGAATAATTCGCGATGATGAGTTCAACGCCGTAAAACACCCCGCAGAGTGGCGCGCTGAACGCCCCCGCGATCGCCGCCGCCGCCCCGCAGCCAACCAGCAGCCGCAGATCGGACCGGCGCAGCCGCAGATGCAGGCCCGACCACGAGGCGATACCGGCGCCAAGCTGTGCATAACCTGCCTCCAGCCCTATGGAGCCGCCAATGCCGTTGGACCAGACCGTCTGCACCGCGACGATGACACTGTCGATGAGCGACATGCGCCCGCCATAAAGCGCGTTGGCCTCCACAGGGTCGACAATGCCTTTCGGCCGGAATCTGACAACGAGCAACGCGCCCAGCCCCAGCACCACGCCGCCCAGCACCGGCACCGCCAGAAGGCGCAGTGTGTCAACGCGTGGCGAGGAGGAAAGCCCCTGCCCCAGCGGTAGTTTGAACAACAGGTGATGCAGATAATGGGTGACGTGGTTCATGGCCGCCACGCCCGCCCCCGCGCCGGCGCCTACCGCAGCGGCGAATATGGCAAGCCAGATCTCGTCCACCCGCACCAGCAGGCGCAGCCTCGTCCAGAACACGGCGGCCACGCCGGGGCGGGCATGCGCCCTGATCCCTTCTTCAGCGGCCGTAATAGAGGGTGGAGACATGGGTCGCTTCGGCAAAAAACAGCCAGCGCTCGGTAAACAAACCAAGTGCTGTGAACAGGGCCGCCACAAGGCTCGCCGCCAATGGCGCCGCACCCAGGGCGGCAAGCGCGGCCAGCACAGCCGGCAGCAGAAACGCAATGAGAATCACAATGCGCCGCAGCTTGGCGGCGTGCTTGCGGGCAATGCGGTAGCCCATCTCGCGCAGTACATAGTTTTCAGTGAAGTGGGGCGCATCCAGCGGCCGCACCTCGCCATATTCCTTTAACCCAGTGGCGCTGGCCAGTGTGGCAAGCGGTGGCTGCGCGTCGATGAAGCGCCAATAGGCAAGTTTGGCGATGCCGGCGATGATCGCGGCGGCCAGCGCCACCAGCGCCGCCATGCTGGCCTTGCCGGTCCAGGCGGCAAGCAGCAGGGCCAGCAATACGGCACCCGAGAACAACGCGAACAGCATGTAATCCGGCGCGGTGTGCGGGTTATGCCACTGCCGGATCGGTTTCAGGCTGGCATATATCATCGAGGTGCAGAACACGGTCACCAGCCCCAGCGCCCCGGCAATAAGACCAAGGATGATGGCAACTGCCGAGTCTGGCCCCTGAAACCACCACAAAGCCGCGAAGCCTAAAGCGGGCGGAAACGTCACCAGCGAGGCGACGCCCTCCCGTGAAAGCCAGGAGGAACGCCATTGGCTGAAGGCCCGCCAGGCGCGCTCCGGCCGGCCGAGATGCAGCATGGAAGCCACCAACCCTGCACCGGCGAAAGCCAGCGCCACCACCACCGCCACCGGCAAAAACCAGCGTGAGTCCGGCAGACCTCCGCACAGCGCGAACACCGCCAGCCAAGCCAGCAACCCGTAACCGAATCCGGTCAGCGTGGTGAGCAACAGAACCGAGGAGGCGGGCTTCATCGGGAGAGCACCTTGTCCAGCAGCCTTAACAGCGCGTTGCCGGTGCCGCCTTCCTGCTCCTGCGGCTTGGTGGGAATGCTGGCCTTGCGCGGCGGCAGATATTTATTCACCGGCTTGTAGCCAAGCTCCGGCATCAGATCCACGCCGCCGCGCGCCGCCACCAGCTTTGAAACCTTGCTTTCGGGATCATTGAAATCCCCAAAATGCCGGGCGCGGGAGGGGCAAGTCGCCACGCAGGCAGGCTCGCGCTCGGCCTCGGGCAGCGTCTCGTTATAAATGCGGTCGATGCAGAGCGTGCATTTCTTCATCACTCCGGCCAGTTCATCGAACTCACGCGCCCCGTAAGGGCAGGCCCAGGAACAGAGCTTGCAGCCGATGCAGATATCCGCATTCACCAGCACAATCCCGTCCTCCTCCCGCTTGTAAGAGGCGCCGGTGGGGCACACGGTCACGCATTGCGGGTTCTCGCAATGCAGGCAGGAACGCGGGAAGTTCACAGTTTTGCTGCTACTGCCACACCCGGCCTCGTAGGAATGAATGCGATTGAACCACACGCCATCCGGCTCCTCGCCATAGGGCTGGTGGTCCGGCAGCGGCGCGGAATGCCCGCCCGTGTTCCATTCCTTGCAATTCACCGCACAGGCGTGACAGCCCACGCAGGTGTCGAGATCAATCACCAGGCCAAGCTTTTTGGCGTTCGGCGCGGGTTGGGGAAGGCTCGTCATTCAGCGTGTCTCCAGCTTGGCGCCAAATTGTAAATGCTCAGGATTTTCCACGCGGAATGGGGCGCGCAGCGGCTCAGGATGCGGGAAAGTGACGCCCGCCTCCGCGTCTGTGGCCTTGCGCACGCGCACCGTCAGGTCGAACCACGCCGCCTGGCCGGTAATCGGATCGGAGTTGGAAGCGCGGTGGCCGTTCGCATCCGGCGGCAGATATTCCGAGATGATATGGTTCAGCAAAAACCCGCGCTCCGCCTCAGGCGCCTGCTTATCCAGCGTCCAGGCGCCGGAGCGTTTGCCGATGGCGTTCCAGGTCCACACCGTATTGGGGTTTGCCCCCTCCATCAGCCGTGCCTGGCAGGTAAGCGCGCCATTGCGGCTTTCCACCACCACCCAATCCTCATCAGCGATGCCGAGCGCGGCGGCGGTTTCATGGTTAAGGTAGAGCCGGTTTTCAGAAAGAATCTGCCGCAGCCAGGCATTTTGCGAACCCCAAGAATGGTACATCGCCATTGGCCGCTGGGTGAGCGCATGCAGCGGATATTCCTCGCGGCTTACCATCGTGGCTTCCACCGGCTCGTACCAGAGCGGCAGCGGGTCCATCACCCTCTCCAGCCGCGCCCGTAGCCGCTCCGGCGGCTGATGCGCCCCGTGGCCTTGCGCGGCAAGGCGGAATTTTTGCAGCGTTTCACTATAGATTTGTAAAGTGATCTGCGTGTCGCAGTCGATCAGCCCCATCGCCTTGGCGGTTTGCAGATAGGCCTGGTTGGCGTGTTTATAGTAAAGCTGCTCCGCCGGCAGATGATGCCGCCAGAAGCTGCCATTGGCGATGTAGCGGTTGAGCTGGTCCGGGTTCACCTCTCCTTTGCCCACCGCTTCACCATCCGCGCCACGGAACCCCGCCAGTGGGCCCACGCCCGGCTTGCGCTGGTGCCGCACCATGTAATCGGCATAGGAGCTGTAAAGCTTCTGCCCTTCCGCATCGACAAAATTCGGCAGTTTCAACCGCCCGGCCAGGT
>JAGWOU010000118.1 GCA_028870815.1 Rhodospirillales bacterium
CTGGAAAATTTATGATGATCTGCGTCTCCCGAGCCGCAACTCCCGAACTCGTGTTGGATTTTTAAGCCATGGACCTTAACCTTAAGCCTGCCGAGAGCTTTCGCGGCGATTATAGCTTCGCCAATTCGGGCGAGGCGATTCTGCGCTTTCCGTTTCCTTTCCCGGAAGATGTTTACATGTATTCCGTGAACATCGAACCGCATGTGCGTGGCGGCCCAACTCAGGCGTTTGACGCCGTGTTCGATCTCGACGAGCATTATGTGGGCGATATGGCCGACCGTGTTTTGGTCCTACAGGAAGATCCCCTGCGTTGCCAGGTTTTGCCGCATATGATGGAAGCGGAGTGGGACACGCTGGAGTTGCTGATGGAAAGTCTGGCACAGGATTATCCGCAGCATTTCTCTCTGACCAAGAACGGCGATGAATGGCATTGGGTGAACCGGCCACTGAATATCGAGCAGCATTTTATATTTGGCAAAGAGGATACGCTGCCTTGCCCACCCTTTGAATATATCACCCGCCAGGTGCAGGGCGATTTCTCTTTGCAGGATCAGCGGGATAATAACCTCTTCATGGATGGCGGTATGGTCACCTCGCAGGCAGACTGGTCGCTGAATTTCGATATTGGCATGTCCTTCCACGAATGGCATGGCCCGGTGCCGGTGGCGCATGAATTGGGCGTCTTTGATCGAGCCTTAGCCTTCCTGCTCCGGCTTCAGCATGGCAAACCCGTGCGGAGACTCAATTGGACGCTTACGGCCAACCCGCGCCTTGATACTTCACCCGAGAATTACCCCGTTTGGGGGCCGGAGCGCGCCACGATCACGCCCGAGAATGTCGGCCACCGTATGTGCTTGCGCGTTGAGTTGCAAACATTGACGCGCCTGCCAAGATCAAATGCAATTCTGTTCGGCATACGCGGTTATCTTATCCGGCTTGAGGAGCTGGCGCGCGTGGGAAAATGGGCCGCCAGGATGCACCGCGTGTTGCGCGATCTGCATCCTGAAATCGCCGAGTATAAAGGCACAGGTCGCTATCGTCAGATCATCGTGGACTACTTGGCACCGTTTGATGATGGACGTGTGCTGAATTCAGGTATTGCGCCGGAACAGGAAACGGTTTGAAAAGCCTTTAAACCGATAAGCCGCCCTTTCGGGCGGCTTTTTTATTTCAGTGGTTCGCCAGGAATGAGTCCAGGCTGTCATCTTTCTGGTCCATCCATGGCGTGTGCAAAGGTGGCGCCATATTGCCTGTAATCACGGAAGGGAAGCTATGGTGACGATAGGTCAGCACGTCTTCTTCCTTATGGTGCTTCCATTCCTTGAATTGCTCCGCCATGACCTCCGGCTTGAAGTCTGGGTAATCGCTAAGTCCCAGCAAGTCGCGGATATAGGCGCATTGGAAGTCGATATCTTCCGAAGCATTGGCAGTGGATTGCTCGCGCTCACGATATGCCTTGCTATCGGCTTGCATGTCTTCCAGGGGCGGCAGAACAGCTTTGCCAAGAATGACATCGCGGGCGTACCAGGCCTGAGCATCAAACATATTGAAAGTATAATACTGGTCCTGCATGCCCAGATAAAGCAGCTTCGGATTTTTCTCCCACACCACGCCCTTGTAAAGCCCAAGCGGCCAGAGCCGGTTATTGGTTTTCAGCCGCATATCGTCAGGCAGAAAAGGAAAATGATGCTGATAGCCTGTGCAGAGTATCACGGCATCCACCTCCTTGGCGGTGCCATCCTTGAAGTGGGCAGTCTTGCCTTCCAACTTCATAAGCAAGGGCACTTCCGAGAATGCCGCAGGAAACGCAAAGCCCATCGGTCTGGTGCGATAAGAGAACGTGATCTCCTTGGCGCCATATTTGTAGCATTGCGTGCCGATATCCTCGGAGGAATAAGAACTGCCAACACACAACACGTTCTTGCCGGCGAATTCCGCAGCGTCGCGGAAGTCATGCGCATGCAGCACGCGGCCTGGAAATTTCTCCAGCCCAGGGAACTCAGGCACGTTCGGCGTTGAGAAATGCCCGGAGGCTACCACTATATAATCGAAAACTTCGGAGTAGAGATGGTCATTCACTAAGTCGCGTACGGTAACGGTGAATTTGTCGTTGTCCTCGTCATACACCACATCCCGCACGGGTGAGCGGAAGCGGATGAACCGGCGCAAATTGCCCTTGGTAACCCGGCCAACGATATAATCCCACAACACGGCGCGGGGTGGATAAGAAGGGATTGGTCTGCCGAAATGTTCCTCGAAGGAATAATCGGCGAATTCCAAAGCCTCCTTGGGGCCATTGGACCACAAATAGCGGTACATCGAGCCGTGAACAGGCTCGCCATATTCATCCAGACCAGTCCGCCACGTGTAATTCCAAATTCCGCCCCAGTCCGCCTGCTTCTCGAAACAAACGATCTCCGGCAGTTCCAGGCCCTGTTTTTCCGCGGCTTCAAAGGCCCGCAGTTGCGCCAACCCGCTTGGTCCGGCGCCGATAATCGCAACGCGAGGCTTCATGTTTATCCTTTATTCGAAATGATCGAAGGGGTTTCCGTTAAAATGGTACCGAATGCGCACAGCCTTCCTATTACTGTCCAGAGTCATGGCTCCGGCTCAGTTATTTCAAGGAAGGATATAAAAATCAGCGCAGGACAGCAATATATTTTTTAACTTTTAAGAAAAAATATTGCACTAAAAGAAATTGCGTTATCTGCCAAACCTAAATACAGGATCGGCCCAGCCTGGCGTGATAAGACGCCAAACCGGGCCGGGAATTCCATCTAAAGCTCTCTATGGCTTCAGGCTTTATGCATTGGCATCCGTGGTAACGGCGTCTTGCACGGGCACATAACGCTTGTGTCCTGCTTCGTTAAAGGCAGCACTTTTCTCCTGTAACCCTGCCGCGCGCGCGGCTTCGTCGCGGATGTCGTGGCTGATCTTCATCGAGCAGAATTTCGGTCCGCACATCGAGCAGAAATGCGCCGTCTTATGCGCCTCCTTGGGCAGCGTTTCGTCATGAAAATTGCGCGCTGTATCCGGGTCCAGGCCCAAATTGAACTGGTCTTCCCAGCGGAATTCAAATCGCGCGCGGGAGATGGCGTCGTCGCGGAGCCTCGCCGCCGGATGCCCCTTCGCCAAATCCGCAGCATGCGCCGCGAGTTTGTAGGTTATCACACCGGTTTTAACATCCTCACGGTTCGGCAGGCCGAGATGCTCTTTCGGCGTTACATAGCAAAGCATGGCGGTGCCGAACCAGCCGATCATCGCAGCGCCGATGGCGGAGGTGATGTGGTCATAGCCGGGCGCGATATCGGTGGTTAGCGGCCCAAGCGTGTAGAACGGCGCCTCGCCGCAAACGGCCAGTTGCTTGTCCATATTGGCTTTGATCTTGTGCATCGGCACATGGCCAGGGCCTTCGATCATTACCTGGCAGCCTTTGGCCCAGGCGATTTTCGTCAACTCGCCCAATGTCTCCAGTTCGGCAAATTGCGCGGCGTCATTGGCATCGGCATTAGAACCGGGGCGCAAACCGTCGCCGAGCGAGAAGGAGACGTCGTATTTGCGCATGATGTCGCAAATCTCGTCGAAATGCTCATAAAGAAAGCTCTCCCGATGATGCGAGAGGCACCATTGTGCCATGATCGATCCGCCACGCGAAACAATGCCTGTCACGCGCTTCGCCGTTAGCGGAACATGCGCCAGCCGAACGCCGGCATGGATGGTGAAATAATCCACGCCCTGTTCGGCCTGCTCGATGAGAGTATCTTTGAAGATCTCCCAGCTCAGCTTCGAGGCGTCGCCATGCACCTTCTCCAGCGCCTGATAGATTGGCACCGTGCCGATGGGCACGGGAGAATTACGCAGAATCCAGCCGCGAATATTGTGGATGTTGCGGCCCGTGGAGAGGTCCATCACCGTATCGGCGCCCCAGCGTATCGCCCAGACCAGTTTCTCAACTTCCTCGGCGGCCGAGGAGGTAACAGCAGAGTTACCGATATTGGCGTTGATTTTCACTAGAAAATTGCGCCCGATCACCATCGGTTCCAATTCCGGGTGATTGATATTCGCGGGAATGATGGCGCGCCCGGCGGCGATTTCTGAACGGACGAATTCCGCGGTCACGAAGTCTGGAATGGCGGCTCCGAAGCTCTCGCCATCGGCCAAGCGCGCGTCGGCGCCCTGCGCGGCTTCGGCGCGGCCCAGATTTTCCCGATGCGCGGCAAAAATCATTTCTTCGGTAATGATCCCGGCGCGGGCATATTCATATTGCGTGACGAGCCCACCTTCTTTCCCGGTGTGAGTCTCGTGCCGGGCAGGGCAGGGGGGTACGAGCATATCCCCGGCGGCGAAGCCATTATCTTCTGGCTGCACTTGGCGTCCCACGGCTTTGGCAAATCCACGCGTCGCGATCCAGCTCTCCCGCGGCTTCGGCAAACCGTCGTTCAGGTCGATCGCCGCTTCGGAAGCGGTATAAGGGCCGGACGTATCATAGAGCGGGAGCGGCAGCTCCTGTGCGCTGGGGTGCAGCGCGACTTCTCTGAACGGCACGGAGATATCTTCTCGCTCCGGTGCCCTGATGTAGATTTTACGTGATCCCGCGATCGCACCTGTGGTCACAGTCGCTGGTCTGGTCTGGGTTAAATCTTGCATCCGCACTCTCCTCAATAAGTACGGAGAGCGGGTGGCTGGCGCCTGATAAACCCCGTCCCTCCGCCGGTACAAACCGGATCAGGTTCAAAGGGTCTATCGCGGTGGAAACTCCCAGCGACATCTCAGCTCCTTCACGGAGCCCCCCTCGGTACGCGCATCACAACGCGATCGAGGCGCGCTTGTCAATGTGCTTGGATGGCTTTCCCCACATTGTCACGCAGACAAAAAAACGCCTCAGTAAGCCGAAGCTTATTGAGGCGCTCTTTCCAGTGTTTGCAAAATGCCTGCTTGCTGCTGCAAGCAGGCGAATGCGTCAGGCGGTGGCGACCGGAGCTTCCAGGTCGAGAACTTCCTCGAATTCGTTGATCGCATCGATTTCGGTGCCCATCGCGATATTGGTCACGCGCTCCAGGATGAATTCGAGCACCACCGGAACCTGATGTTCTTCCATCAGCTTCTGGGCGCGCGCAAAGGCGTCCTTGAACTCGTTCGGTGTCTTCACGCGAACGCCCTTGCAGCCCAGACCTTCGGCAACAGCCACATGGTCCACACCATAGCCCGGCACGGAATCGCTTTCCGGCTTGGCGTTGATGTTTTCAAAGGCGAGGCTCACCTCGTAATCCATCTGGAAGCCGCGCTGCGCCTGGCGGATCAGCCCGAGATAGGAGTTGTTCACCACAACATGCAGGTAAGGCAGCTTGTGCTGCGCGCCCACGGCCAGTTCCTCGATCATGAACTGGAAGTCGTAGTCGCCGGAAAGCGCCACGATCTTGCGGTTGGGGTCGGCGGCGCGCACACCCAGGGCCGCCGGCAGGGTCCAGCCCAGAGGGCCAGCCTGGCCGCAATTGATCCAGTTGCGCGGCTGCTGAACGCGCAGGAACTGCGCGCCGGCAATCTGCGACAGGCCGATGGTTGTCACGTAGCAGGTGTCGGCATCCAGGCACTCGTTCATTTCCTCGTAGACGCGCTGCGGCTTCAGCGGCACGTTGTCGAAATGGCTCTTGCGCAGCATGGTGGCCTTGCGGTGCTGGCACTCCGCGACCCAAGCCGAACGGTCCTTCAGCTTGCCCGCGGCCTTAAGCTCCTTGGCAGCCTGGATGAACAGCTCCAGAGCGATCTTGGCGTCGGAAACGATTCCGAGATCGGGGCCGAACACACGGCCAATCTGCGTCGGTTCGATATCCACGTGAACGAATTTGCGGCCCTTCGTATAGACGTCAACCGAGCCGGTGTGGCGGTTGGCCCAACGGTTGCCGATGCCGAACGCGAAATCGGATTTCAGGAAGGTGGCGTTGCCGTAGCGGTGGCTGGTCTGCAGGCCGACCATGCCGGCCATAAGAGGGTGCGCATCCGGGATCGTGCCCCAGCCCATCAGGGTCGGGATCACGGGCACGCCGGTCAGCTCGGCCAGTTCCACCAGCAGCTCGCTCGCATCGGCGTTGATGATGCCGCCGCCCGCGATGATCAGCGGACGCTCGGACTCGTTAAGCATCTCAAGCGCCTTGCGCGCCTGCTTCATGGTGGCGGCGGGCTTGTAAACCGGCAGCGGCTCGTAGGTGTCGATATCGAACTCGATCTCGGCCATCTGCACGTCGATCGGCAGGTCGATCAGGACCGGCCCGGGGCGGCCGGATTTCATCACATGGAACGCCTGCTGGAAGGCGCG